>JABWAJ010000583.1 GCA_013361075.1 Saprospiraceae bacterium
GGAGGGGCAACTGCCTGATAAAGAGCACCTGGATGGAGTCAAAGACGGGATCGAGGGCGTATTGTGGGAAATGGATGCGGGTTTTTTCCATTGCCGAGTCAATGGCGGGGAGGGCTTTTTTCATCTCCCATGCTTTTTTCATATTGCTGAACTGGTCGGTATTGAATTCAATCGCATCGCCGCCCTTGGTGCGCAAGGCGATCAGGGCGATGAGGATAACGGTGACCCAGAGGAAGAACCGCACGGGGTTCATGTACCGCTTTTGCCTTCCCCTGAAAAACTCGATGGTGAGTTTTCCGGGGATGAGCAGGTTGGGCAGGGTGCGAAGCAGGGCGGTATCAAGGTTGAGCAGGGCCAGCAGCGCTTCCTTGACGATTTTGAAGAAAGAAATCCTGGTGTCTTTGTCTTTTTGCCCGCACTGTGGGCAATAGACGGCGTCTTCCGGCAGCGTGGCGGAACAGTTCAGGCAATGGCGCTCGATATGTTGCCCTGCTGTCTCCATGTCGTTTTACTACTTTTTGACCGGTGTGATGATTCCTTCCGGCGTGATGTGCAGCGGGGTATCGGGAAAATCAGCCTTGGTCAGCTCGATGAGCTTGTTGAGGGCCTGTTTTTTAGGGTCGATCTTCGGCCCGTGTGCTTTCATTTGATAAATGGAGGTGACTTCGCCCTGGATAAATGCGCCTTCTTCATCGACAAACACTTTGACGAGTGGGGCGATGCCGGCGGGGCCCGACAGGCTGAAGCGGCCGTAGGTGCAGAAGTTGCCGAGGCTGTAGGCGATGAAGCGGTCTTTGTAGAGTTCTACGGCGCGGGTGACGTGAGGGCCGTGGCCGAACACCACATCGGCGCCGGCGTCGATGACGGCGTGGGCGAAGGCGTGGACATTGCCGCGGTTTTCACCGTAGTAGGTTTCAGATTTTTTGGGTACGTGCTGGTTGTCGGCGCCTTCGGCGCCCCCGTGGAAGGAGACGATGACGATATCGGATTGCGCGGCGATTTTGGCGACGAGCTGTTTGGCGTAGTCGAGGTTGCGGATATCGCAGGTGCCGGAGTTGGGGGCGAAAGCTGCGAAGCCGTAGCGCACGGAGTCCTTGACGACGATGGCATAGTCGTCGGTGCCGAGCAGGCCTGCGTATTTGATGCCGGCTTTGCCCAGGACCTCCTTGGTTTTGGTTCGGCCGACGGGCCCGAAGTCGCCCGAGTGGTTGTTGGCCAGGCTCATGAGGTCGAAGCCGGCGTCGACGAGGTTTTGGACGTAGTGTTCAGGCGAGCGGAACACGTAGCAGACATCGGGGTTCCGGCAGGTTTTGGGGGTGCCTCCCGAGTTGAGGATGGCGCCTTCCAGGTTGCCGAAGGTAATGTCGGCATCGCGCAGGATGGGCAGGACATCCTTCATCAGGTCCTTGCCGTCGTTGGGCGGCAGGTAGGAGGTGGAAGGATAGTTGGTACCCATCATGATATCGCCTACGCCGATGATGGAGTACATGTTGGTGCTGGCTTCCTGGGCCGCCGAGAGGAGGGGGAGCGCTGCGAGAAGCAGGATGAAAAAAAGACTTCCGGGGTGGAAGTCTTTTTTTGGAAAATGCATTCGCAAAAAAGCAGTTTGCGTCATTAATCCATAGATTGGTTAGCGATGGAAGCGTGTTCCACCAGTTCTTGATATTCCTTGGGCGTCAGGCCGTCCATGCAATAGTGGATGGGGTTGACCTTTTCGCCTTTTACGATCACTTCATAGTGGCAATGCGGGGCGGTAGAAGTGCCCGTGTTGCCGACCGTGCCGATGGGCTGGCCGCGCTTGATCTTCTGGCCGGGGCGCACGTCGATGCGGCTCATGTGGCCATAGAGCGTCTTGATGCCAAAACCGTGGTTGATGACCACATGGTGGCCGTAACCGTTGCCTTTGTATTCCACGGATTCGACGGTACCGTCGCCGGTAGCCTGGATGGGCGTGCCTTTGGGAGCGGTGAAGTCGATGCCGGTGTGCATTTTCCGGACTTTTAGGATGGGGTGGAGCCGGTATCCAAAGCCGGAGAGGAATTGTACGTTACGTGCGAGCTTGTCGGAGCGGACCGGCTTGATCGAGGGGATGGAAGCCAGCATCTTTTCCCTGTCCTGGGCGAGAGAGATGATGGTGTCGAGCGATTCCGACTGCATTTTGATCTGGCGCTTGAGCTTGTCGACCCTGTCGAGGGTGGAGACGAGCACTTCGCCGGTGCGTTTGTGCATAATAATATCGGAGTACTTGTTGTGGCCCCCCACACCGCCGTTCCAGACGTTGGGGTCTATCGGGTCCATGCCGAACATCATGCGGTGGACGCTTGCGTCGCGTTCCTGGATGTTCTCCAAAACTTTGCTCATCACGGCGAAATCTTCATTGACCTTGGCGTATTGCGTCTTCATCTGGTCGATTTCGCGCAGCAAGGCCTCCTCCTGGGGGGAGGGGAAGAATTTCCAGATAAGCAGGGTAAACAGTACGGCTGAAACGAAAACGGCGCTTGTAAATCCGAAGACCTTTAGGAACTTATCTCTAAATGTAACTTCGACCTTTTCGTACCGTAGCGTGTGCGTGTTGTAAACAAATTTTTCTTTTCCCATGAGCTGAGAGTTGGTGAAAAAAATTCCACCCCCGTTGTTCTTTGTTATGTGTGTTCTCGTACGGTGGGGGAGTTATTCACTCCCGGTTCGGGACCCCAAAATTAGAAACTGGATCTAGTATTACCAAATTTTTTCCCTGTTATTAACAGGCCCAGAATCCGAGAGTTCCTTTTGGTTTCCCAAATCAAAATATTGTATCAAAAAACAAATAGGTGTCCAATTAGTAACTTGTTCATAAAATTCTGAAAAAATTATCAAAGGGCCCAAATTTTTTGTTTTGGTATGTGGATAACTTTCCACATTTTATGCCTCACCTATGAGGAAAAGCATTTAAAAATTGTGAATAAAAATATTAAATAACTGATAATCAGTATTTTGGTGGATCATTAGACGATTTAATTTTAGCTAGAGCTACAACAAATTTACCGCTTTTGCGAAAGGATTTTATGGTAGATGAATTCCAAATCATTGAAGCCAAATCCTTTGGATCTGATGTGATTTTACTGATTGCAGCGGTTTTGACACGAGAAGAAATCAAAAAATTATCTGAATTGGCAAAATCACTTAAATTAGAAGTATTATTAGAAGTTCACAACCAAGAAGAACTGGATAAATCGATTATGCCAACTTTAGATTTAATTGGCGTTAACAACCGAAATCTAAAAACATTTGAAGTTAATTTAGACTACAGCAAACAATTGGCAGAACAAATTCCGAATGATTTTATTAAAATTTCCGAAAGCGGAATTGATTCTGCTGAAGCTGTTTCAGAATTAAAAAACTTCGGATTTAAAGGATTTCTAATGGGTGAATTTTTTATGAAAAGCCAAAACCCCGAAAGTGAAATGAAGAAATTTATCAATAAAATAAAAATATGAAATTAAAAATTTGTGGGATGAAAGATC
>JABWAJ010000584.1 GCA_013361075.1 Saprospiraceae bacterium
GGCTTTTGCTGTAAGCAGGATGATGGGTATGTGGCTGGTGCGTTCATCATTTTTAAGCGTTTCGCATACTTCGTAACCATCCTTTTCGGGCATCATCACGTCGCTGATGATCAGGTCGGGAATGTTTTGGAGTGCTTTTTCGATGCCTTGTTTACCATTGTAGGCAATTTCCAGTTGGTAGCTCCCCTGAAGGCAGGTTTTGAGGTAGGCAACAACATCAGGATTGTCTTCAATAATCAACAATTGCGGCAAAGACGAAGGGTGCGTGGCCGAGGAAGCAGCTGTTGCTTCGGAAAGTTGCCCGCCATCTGGCACAGAAGCCATCTGGGCAACCAGAAGGGGTGTTGCAACGGGACTCGATAAGGTGTCGAGCGCTTGCAATTGCTGTTGTGGCGGAGTATAGGGTAAGGTAAACCTGAAGTTTGTGCCTACCCCCGGGGTACTTGTTACTGTGATACTGCCTTGCATGAGTTTGACCAGTTCCTGTACCATGGCCAAACCAATACCAGCTCCTTCTCCGTGACGGGTTGCCGAGTTGTCAGCCTGATAAAAGCGGTCGAATATCCGGTTCAATTCTCCTTCCGGAATGCCACTGCCTGTATCGCTGAACTGAAGAACAATTTTGGAGGGCATACCCAGGGCCGGAGGGAAGTCGTGGGTGGTCATTTTTACCTCAATACGCCCGCCTTCCGGTGTAAATTTGAGGGCATTGGACAGCAAATTAACGATGATGGTTTGAATTTTTTCGGGATCGAACGCCATTTCCAATTGAGGAATATCGCTTTCAAAGGCCATCTTTATCTGGCGGGTTTCTGCATAAGAGTGGCAGGATTCCACCTGATAACGCAAAAAGGCTACAAAGTCGCCGTTGACGGGCGCAAGCCGCAGTTTGCCCGCTTCGAGCCGCGACAAGTCAAGCAACTGGTTCACCAGGTTCAGCAAACGATAGCCGTTGCGCCGCACGTTGAGCAAAACGCCCCGGAGTTCGTCTTTTCCTATATCTGGCAGTTGCTTCAGGGCATTTTCTGCCGGGCCGATCAACAGGGTCAGCGGCGTGCGGAATTCGTGGGTAATGTTGGCGAAAAAGCGGGATTTTAACTCGTCTAATTCTTTTAACTTGTTGAATTCCATTTGTTTCATTTCCTGGAGTTGCTTCTTTTTTATGCGCTCCAATACCAATTGCCAGAGTTTGAAGCCTGCTCCGGCTATGAGAAGCAGATAAAGCAGATAAGCCCACCAGGTGCGGTAGAACGGTGGCAACACATGCAGGTGAAAGATGGCTGTTTCACCAATGTGCCCGTAAATATTGCGTGCACGCACTAAAAAACGATACCCTCCCGGCGGCAGGTTGGTGTAGTCTTTGTAGGTTTCTGTGTTCCATTGTGACCATGCCTTGTCGTACCCTTCCAGCAGGTATTGATATTCGTTTTTCGATTCATCATCGAAGCTGGGGGCCGAGTACCGGAAGCGCAGCGAATTATAGGCATAAGCCAGTTCAAGCTGATAATCGGAACTAGCAACGGCACCGGCATAGAGGACAGAGTCTCCGTTGGCAACTACTTCGCGCACAAGAGTGGGAAAGTTTATCGCGTGGTTGGAGGGCACCCGGCCATTGAAACAGACCACCCTGTCGGTACCTCCTATCCACGTTATCTGTTCCAGTAAAGGGTCATTATAAACGCTGAATCCGGGCGTTTTTGCAATGCGCAAAAAGGGAGTCTGGTCCCAGGTATAGGTACCTTCAGCCTGCCGTCGGGCTACCCCGGATTGCTTGCTGTCGTCTGACAGGAGCCACAGGTTGCCGCCTGGATCGGTGTTCGCTGCAAATAAGGGAATTGTCGGGTTGGGTAGTTCGTTTATTAAAGTAGAATCCCGGTAAAAACGCCGGGAAGATTCATCAAAAGCAAATACACCTCTGAGGGTGGCAAAGCGCAGCCCCCGGTTGGTTGAAAAAGCAACGACCCGGTCAGCAGGGGGAAGGCCCTGTGCGGTGTCGTATCGTGTGATTTTAGGCTGACGGGTCACCTCCCCGGAAAAATCAAACCGGGTCAACCCGCTGAAGTAATCAATGAGCCAGAGCTTTCCGGGCGGCGTTTCATAAATATGCCTGACCTCCCGATCTATTCCTTCGAAGAAACCTTCGTCGCGCCATTGATCCCCCTGAACATAAAATGATTTGATGCCTTTGCGCAATCCGGCAAAGATCCGCTGAGGATCCTGTTGTGAGCGGTGAAGCGAAAAGGTGAAATCCTCGGAAATGCGCCGAACCCGCCCTTCTTTGATCTCGAAGATGCCGTCAAAAGTTCCTGCCAATAAGGATTTACCGAAAGGAAGCAACGTCCAGCACTGTGAAGATACCCCCGACACCTGTTTAATGGTACCGGTTTTTTCGTCTAAATAAAAAAGCCCCATAATACTGGCAAAATAAAGGCGCCCCTCGTACCGCAACATGTCCCAGATGCTGCCCCGTATCCCATCTTTTTCGTCAAAATAGCTTACCGGGCTGCCTGTTTCTATCCGCGCAATGCCTACCTGCATCCCGGCCCAGAGTGCGCGCTGCCGGTCTTCGAATAAGGACAGTACCGCATCATCCTGCAGCCCTCTGGCTTCTTCGAGGTGTTTGCGGAGTTTTCCTGCTGCATCTACAATTACAATTCCACGTTGCACCGTCCCTATGGCATAATGGCCATTGGACAGCCGGATGGCGCAAAAAACAGGAACTTGACGAAACAGTTGATCAACCTCTGTGGCAAAAGGGGTTAGAGCAGTATTGTCATACAGAAGCAACCCGTTGCTATGGGTCGCAATCAGGATGAGGTTTTGCCCCTGATTGCCAAACGGAAGCATGGCCTTGATGCGCTCATTGACCAGCTTTTCTCCCAGTGGCGCAAGTTGCAGCACATCACCGGTTAGCAGCATCAGGCCTTTTTCTGCCTCGTGGATGTAAAACTGACCATTGACCCAAAACCCGGAATTGAAAGCAGTGCCAGGCTTCCATATGCGCATGGCTTTCCCGTTCCAGCGAATGAGATATTTGTTGGTGACAAAATAAATGCCATCAGGTGTACTTAGTGTTTGCCACACATCGGTGAAGTCGCGATAACGTTCTTCGAGGTGCGGCAATAGGGAAATGAATTGCAACCGGTGCGAAGCATCAGGCACCATGTACCCTAACTCGCTGTAACCTCCGACAAAAATGCGGCCGGCTTCATCAATGGCCAAAGAGCGCGCGATTCTGGCATTTGGGATTTTCGTGACGGTCCAGGACACTCCATCGTATTCCATCAGCCCGTAGCTGTTGCCAAAATACATTATCCCTCGATGATCCTGGGCAATCCCCCAATTCTGGTTGTGGCTACCGTATTCGCCGGGAGGGTAGTTGCGGATAAAGGGCGTTCCGGAATCTGAAAAAGCTGATGTGTTTTGAGCAGATAACGATAACAAATGGCCGTAAAGGAAAACCAATAGCAAACCCGCCCGTATAGGGAAGACCGTTTTAT
>JABWAJ010000585.1 GCA_013361075.1 Saprospiraceae bacterium
CGCCGGCGCCGGCTGCGACCATTGTTTCGGAAACGTCGGCGGAATTGCAGACCGTATTTCGGGTGTACGGCGACGTTGGTGACCTGTTGGGACTGAAGGCGGTTATCGACAGCACCAACCACCACTCGTCCGACGACAAATGGGAATCGTTGGCCATTCGTTCTCTTCGCCAGGAATTTACCGAGTTTCGTCATCAATTGACCAAAGCCATTGTTCATAACGCGGACCTGTCGCGGCCGGCTGGGGATTTGACCAAGGTTTTTCTGGAACAAAATCCGGTAATAGTCTTCCTGAGCCAGTTTTTCAGCCAGGGCATTCATTTCCATCCCCATCTCAACATTATCTGTGATGGCGATCTGGCTTTGCTCTATGATGGATTTGGCACGTTCGTCCCAAAGGAAACCGACGAATTGGTTGAATCCAATGTTGTTGACGCCGCCATAAGAAGATTCAAAATTAGCCACAGAAGCCAGGGCCAGTGAATTGCGCTTGGTCAGGCCTCCGTTAAATCCTTCGCTCAGGGCTTTGTTGTCTGCAAAACCTGACTCCTGAAGGTGACATGAAGCGCAGGCTACCGTGTTATTTTGCGAAAGTTTTTTGTCGTAAAACAAAACCCGGCCAAGGGTTGCTTTAGCGCTGTTGATCGGAATCAAAGCACTGCTGCCAAAGGCTGTCTGAGTAATATTAACGGTATAGTCGTAACGTTCTTCCGGCAGGTTCAGCGTTTGTTGCAAGGTGGCATACTCATCGGGCGCATAGTGCATGATTTGGGTTTCTACATTGTCCTCTAAGCAGGAAGGGAGAGAAACTGCGAGCGCGCCGATGCAAAGAGCATTGAACAGTAGAGTACTGGGTTTCATACGAGCGATGAGTTAGAGAAAGTTAGACAATTGATGTCAAATCCGTTGTGTAAAAATAACGTCATTTTGTTGCATTGTACATAGGATCTGAAATTTTAACTTGTTTTTAGCCAAAATTAACAATTCCCGTAAGGCAACCAGGCCTGTTTCAAAACAGACAGGTAAGACCACGCCCAAGGTTGGCAAGGTTGCGCAAAAAATTTTACCTTCGCCCCTGCTTTGAAGTGAAAGCACCGAGCTATGCCTGAAATCCAATGTCTCAACTCTAATATCTCAACTCTTATATCTGATCAATATGAAACTTTTGGACAACAAAGTCGCACTGATCACAGGCGGTTCCAGGGGAATCGGCGCTGCTATTGCCCGCAAATTTGCCGAGGAAGGTGCGCACGTTGCATTTACTTATGTGTCTGCTGCCTCTGAAGAAAAGGCAAAAGCGATGGAAGCTTCGTTGCAGGAACTGGGAGTAAAGGCAAAAGCATACCGCTCCGACGCCAGTTCTTACCAGGAAGCTGAAGCCCTCATCGAAAGCGTGCTGGCTGATTTCGGCCAGATAGATGCCCTGGTAAACAATGCCGGCATTACCCGGGATACCCTCATGCTGCGGATGACGGAAGAACATTGGGATCAGGTCATGACGACCAACCTGAAATCGGTATTTAACCTGACCAAACACGCGCTGCGGCCCATGATGAAAAACCGGGGCGGTTCCATCATCAACATCAGCTCTATCATTGGCCTGATGGGCAATGCAGGGCAGGCAAATTATGCGGCTTCCAAGGCGGGTACTTTTGGATTCACCAAATCCATTGCCAAAGAAATGGGGTCGCGCAACATCCGCTGCAATGCCGTTGCGCCTGGTTTTATAGAAACCGATATGACCCACGAATTAGATGAAAAAACGAAGGAATCTTACCTGAGTGGCATTCCGCTGAAACGCCTTGGCAGGGCGGAAGAAGTCGCCGAGGTATGCGTATTTTTAGCTTCAGACCGTTCTTCCTACGTCACCGGGCAGATTTTGAGCGTTTGTGGCGGACTAAGCGATTAGGCGGTTGAACCGGTTGAATTTGCAGTATGCACGTTATTACCATCACTAAATGATTTTCATTCATGAACAGGATACCATTACTTTGTTTTGTGCTGGCACTGGCCACTTTGGGTTCGTCTTGCCAACAGGAAAGGAAAACGGGAGAAACGGTCATTACCAGCGAAAAGCCCATTGACAAGAGGAACCCGGAAAAGCCGGTTGTCAACCCTTATGAAACACCGGTAAGCGGCGCCTTTGCTGACCCGGTTCCTCAGGTTAAATCGCCCATTGTGCAGTTCCTGACGACCAATTACTGGGTATTTGAACATTACATCCATGCTCAGGAATTTGAACCCGGTAAAAGCAACGATTTTCGCTGGTACAAATTCAGTCCGGATGGTTCTTTCACTGCGGGGCAGTGGGAATTTGTCAAAAGCAAAGGAAGCTGGATGATGGGATTTGGTGAAAACAACGAGCCCGTCCTCACCATTGATTCTGACAACGACGCCGAAGACGCCCAGTGGGTATTGCAGGCAACCCCCGAAGGCGACGAAATGTCGTGGGTTGGCGTGAGAAGTACCCGGTATCAGGGCCACATGATCAAAGTTTTCAACCTGATGACCATGCCGGTTAAGAAGCAGTTTGGGAGAGAGTGAGAGCAGTTGGCAGGATTGTAGTTGGCAGTTGGCAGGATTGTTTTCGTGAAGAATAGTACTCAGGATTGCCGATGCAGCAAATACAAAGCCAATTGCCATTAACTGAAATAAAAACCATACAACAATGAGCCAGCTTACACACAAGCCACGCCTTTCTTTTTGGCAAATCTGGAACATGAGTTTCGGGTTTTTGGGCATTCAATTCGGATTTGCGCTGCAAAACGGCAACGTGAGCCGCATCTTCGAAACACTGGGCGCCAAAGTAGACGAAATTCCGATTTTGTGGATTGCCGCGCCGGTCACCGGCCTGCTCATTCAACCTGTTATCGGCTATTTCAGCGACCGCACCTGGGGGCGGCTGGGGCGTCGGCGGCCTTATTTTCTGGTGGGTGCCATTTTGGCTTCGGTTGCCCTGTTGTTTATGCCCAACTCTCCGGCGTTGTGGATTGCTGCCGGAGTACTCTGGCTCATGGATGCCTCCATCAATGTGACGATGGAGCCATTCCGCGCGTTTGTGGGCGACAACCTGCCTTCCGAACAACGCACTACTGGCTTTGCCATGCAGAGTTTTTTCATTGGCACCGGTGCTGTGGTGGCTTCCCTGATGCCTTATATCCTTTCGGAATGGATGGGGGTGAGCAATACTGCCGCTGCGGGCATCGTCCCCGATTCTGTGAAGTGGTCGTTCTACTTCGGCGGCGGCGTGTTTTTGGTCGCCGTGTTGTGGACGGTTTTCCAGTCTAAAGAATACACACCTGAGCAATTGGCGGCCTTTGAAGCTGCGGAAGGCAAAGCCGAATACCAAAAAGAAGCCCGTGATGGCAAATATTACTTCGCCAACGGGGGGCGGCAAATCGGAACTGGTCTGTTGATTGCAGTGCTTGGGATTGCCCTGACCGCAGTGGTGGTTTGGTTTAAACTCGACAAAGAGTTATACGTCCTGTCAGTAGGCGGCC
>JABWAJ010000586.1 GCA_013361075.1 Saprospiraceae bacterium
AGTATGTTCGGACTTGATGGATATGAATATGCCTATCCTTCGGTAGCTTCCTTCGCCAAAACAACTACCGACAAATCTGTCATGATTGGTTTTGGCAGAACGGGTGAAGACATTTATCCGCAAATCAGGGTCGTCAATTGTGATCACGATATGAACTGGAGTGCTTCTACCCTCGTGAAATCGGGAGAAGGCTATTCAGACTACACGGCCTCTGAGGGGGATCCTGAACGGTGGGGCGATTATACCGGGGTTTGCCGCAAACACAATGCAGCAGTGGCAACGGTTTGGATGAACGGTATGTTTGGCACCACAGCCAACAATTGGGGAACGTGGATTGCTGAAATAACCGGAACCGGCGGCACAACCGGGACCGAAACAGTGGAAAAAGGCAACGGTTTCCTGGTTTACCCAAACCCGGTTTTCGAGGAGTTTAAAACTGAATTTGAACTTGAAACCGGCGCTGAAATAAGCATCAATGTATACGACCCACAGGGCAAATTGGTGAAAGCTTTGTATAATGGAACAGCACACGCAGGCAAAAGCCAGTTTACCTTCAATAAAGCCAATTTGGAAGCTGGCATTTATTTTTTAACCATTGTGATCAACCATCAAATTTTTAAAAATGAAAAAATTATTATTGCTAACTAATTGCTTGATGGTTAGTGTGTTGCTAACAAATTGCCAGCCGCCTACCGCCAAAAGTATTGAAAAGAAGACGGACACAACTGCTGCTGATAAAATTGTTCCGGAACAGCAGGATTCTCTCTTTGCCAATCAGGACACTTCCAAACACAGCACACCACAAACGACCCAACCCGGCACTTCCGGCACCGGCACAACAAAACCTGGTCAAACCGGAACCAGAAGGATAAAACACGGAAGCGACAATCAGATGAAATTAGACAGCATCAAAAACTCAAAAAGAAAAAGAAAAGATTAGAAAACAGGCCGCCATGCGGCTGGTTTTTTGCAGGTGGCTTTGGCTGTTTGGCAACGTTCCTGCCTGAGAAGGGGAGGCTGCAAAAAGTCAGTATATTTGTATGGGTAACCGGAAACAACTCCCTTCTTTACAAGTCCATTGTTCACTGAACTAAAATTGAGAATTATGGCATGGAATGACGAAGAAGACCGACATGCGCCCGCGGAGCCTTCGGAAAAGACGGAAGAGCAATAGTAAACATACTCATTACATACAACAAATAAACACCCACAATGAACAGAAAAGATTTTTTAAAAGGCCTTGGGTTGGCAGGGCTGGGCCTGAGCATGCCTAGTTCCAAAGTGCTGGCTGACAGCGTCTATAAGATGCGGGTAAATTCCTGTACGCTGATCCCGGCAGAAACCGCGGGGCCCTTTCCATTGGATTTGACCGCAAATACATTCTACCTGCGGCAGGACGTCCGGGAAAACAGAACTGGTACCCAACTGAATTTAAAAATGAAAATCATCGGGCTTGCCAATTGCGAACCGATGCCCAACGTCCGTGTGAACATCTGGCAGTGCGACAAAGACGGCAATTATTCAGGATACGGAACCCAATCAGGACAAACCTACCTGCGTGGCTACCAAATGGCGGATGCCAATGGCGAAGTAGAATTCATCACCATCGTACCCGGATGGTACAACGGCCGGGTTTGCCATATTCATTTTCAGGTTTACGTCAGCGCGTCTTACGCAGCCATTTCTCAATTGACGTTCGACCACAGCACGGTTAACGCCGTTTATGCTGCGAATGCCCTTTACACCAAAGGCCCTGATCCTTTGACCCCTGATACGGATAACATCTTTTCAGATGGTTATGCCCTGCAGTTGGCCACCCTGACGCCCAATGCCCAAACAGGCGGATACGATAGTTACCTCGAAGTCACCATCCAGGGAGCAGGTGTTGTTGGCGTCAGCAACATCGAAAAAGAAACGGCCAAACAGGTCGTGCTGGAACAAAATTACCCCAATCCGTTTGTGAATGAAACAACCATCCCATTTGAATTGAAAATTCCGGCAGACGTGAAATTTGAGTTGTGGGATGTTGCGGGAAATAAAGTGGCGGAAATTGAGAAAGGCAAACTTCCGGCAGGTATCCATAAGGCGGAAATCAACCTGGGTATGCTCGGCCTGGCATCGGCCAACTATCTGTACCAGATCGTCGTCGAAAACCGGAATGGCCTTTTTAAAAGTTGCAAAATGATGACGAATGCCAGGAAGGGCAGGTGATTTTTACAACATTAGTCTGTCATATTTTTCGCCACATAACCCGTTTAGAGGCTATTTGTGGCAGGAGATTTTATTTGCCACCGGCCTGTATGGCAAATAGTAAAAAACAAAACCATGGCAAAATCAAGCCCTGAAACAGTCACCGGATACATCCAAAAAATGGATCCCGCTTTAGCCGAAATTGTGGAAGCCATCCGACAGATCATTTTGGGCGCAGACCCCGAAGTTGGCGAACAAATCAAGTGGAATGCCCCGAGTTTCTATTACACCGGGGAGATGAAGCCGTTTAATCCAAAAGAATACAAACGCGACCTGGCTGTGTTGAACCTCCACCGCGGCCATGCCCTCCTCATTTTTCCAACCGGTGCCTCCATCAACGACACGTCGGGCTTGCTGGAAGGGGATTATAAAGATGGCCGCAGAATGGTGACTTTCCGGGATATGGAAGCCGTTAAATCTAAAGAAAAGGCTTTACAGGAAGTCGTGCGCGCCTGGGTTAAGCTGGTAGATCGTTGAGTGGTCATTCCAAAATTTGGAAAAGCCACCGATCTGCTGTATTTTTAACCTGTACTTTTTAAAACCTAACCAGGATGTCGAAAAATCTCACCGCATTAGCCGGTCGAAAAGGTAAAGGACTGACCAACAATCTTTTCGAAAGGATCGCTAACTTGGCGGATGAATCGGGCGTCACCAACAAGGATGCGTTGCGTGAAATTGCAGACGAATTCCTGATCGGTACTGCCAATGTTTACGGCGCTGCCACCTTTTACGATTTTACCCGTCCGGAAAACCAGGGCAAAAAAGTATACGTCTGCAACGGCAGCGCCTGCCTGCTTGCGGGCACCCAGGATGCCCTGCGCAACACCCTGCAACAGCATTTTCCGCCGGAAGCCATCGGCGAAATGTGCTGCCTGGGCCGATGCCACGAAAACAGTGCCTTTCACCTCAATGGCCAGAATTATTCGGCCAAACAACCCGAAGACATCGCCGCCATCGTGCAGGGCACACAGCACGACGGCATGGATCATTACCACGTTGCTGCTTTGGGAACGCCCATACTGACAGCGCCTTTTCCGGAGCTGAACGAATGCCGGGAAGTGCTGGGCAGAATGCTCCAATCTCCGCCGGAAAACCTGCTGGCAACGCTCAAAACCGCTGCTGTGCGGGGTAGGGGCGGGGCCGGATTCCCAATCGCTTTCAAATTGGAGGCTTGCCGCAAAGCCCCTGGCGAACCCCGCTTCATCGTCTGCAATGCCGACGAAGGGGACCCCGGCGCTTTTTCCG
>JABWAJ010000587.1 GCA_013361075.1 Saprospiraceae bacterium
TGGTACCCTATTGATTATCATTGGTGTATTTGGCTATCAGGCCAAAAAAAGATTCCGGTTTCTGGCGCGGTTGGGCCGGTTGAAATACTGGTTGGAGTTTCACATTTTTTTGTGCAGCCTCGGGCCGGTCATGATTTTGTTCCATACTGCTTTCAAGTTTGGCGGGATCGTGTCCATTAGTTTCTGGAGCATGGTTGCCGTAGTTTTAAGCGGCATCATCGGGAGGTTTATTTACATCCAGATCCCCCGTACGATTGAAGGCCGCGAGTTGAGTTTGAATGAAGTCAGGGAAATGAAAGGCGACCTTGGGGAGTTGCTGAAAAGCACGTATAACTTAGATCAGAAAAGTTACCAATCGGTTCTGGATGTCGTGCACATCAACAGCCAACGCATGGAAGGAGGGTTCTTTTCAAGGGTGGTCGGAAAATATTTTGAGGATAAAAAGGCAATTCGCGAAGTGAAGAACATTTTGAAAACCAATGGATTGTCGAATTTGGATACGCAGAAAGTAGCCAAACTGGTTGGCAATGAAATTTCGCTAAACAACCGCATTGCCCGGTTGGTGACCATGCAGGAGTTGTTCAAATACTGGCACGTGGCGCATTTGCCGTTTGCCCTGATTATGTTGATTATCATGATTATCCATGTAGGCATTACGCTGGCGTTTGGCTACCGGTGGATTTTTTGAGTACGTTGAACGGGTTGAAAAATGGAATGGTAAAGTGCCGGTAACGGGTGACTATTTCCATCAAATTCACCCCTGATTTATAGGGAAATTGTCGGTTTATTACACATGAAGCTATGTTACTCGAACAGATCATCATCTACGGAGTTGTCGGAGGCTTTTGCCTTATTGTGGTCTATGTTTATTTGAGAGGGCAAAAAAAAGCCTCACAGCGCGTAGAAGCAAAAATTGAAAAAGCGATACAGGATGGCACCTTTGAGCCAGTATCGCTGCATCCGGTTATTGATTTAGGAACCTGCATCAAAAGTGGTGGGTGTATTGAAGCCTGCCCGGAAAAAGACATCATTGGCATTGTAAACGGGAGAGCTACCTTAGTCAATGCTTCGTTGTGCATTGGTCATGGCGCCTGTTTTCATGCCTGTCCTGTGGAAGCGATTACGCTGGTCATTGGCACAGAAAAAAGAGGTGTTGACCTGCCCCACGTCAATCAAAACTTCGAAACCAACGTTCGGGGGATTTACATTGCCGGGGAGTTGGGGGGTATGGGCCTGATCAAAAATAGTGTAGAACAGGGCGAAGCAGCCGTTGAAAGCATTGTCAAATCCGGATTCAAGCGGAATAAAGACATCTACGATTTAATTATTATAGGTGCAGGTCCGGCAGGTATTTCTGCTTCGCTGACAGCAAAAAAACACAACCTGAATTTTTTAACGGTTGACCAGGATTCTCTCGGAGGTACGGTTTTTAATTTTCCGCGGTCCAAAATTGTGATGACCGCACCGATGGATTTGCCCCTTGATGGGAAAGTAAAAGTGTACAATACCAGCAAAACGGAGCTGCTCAGTTTGTGGCAAATGGTGTTGGCAAAAAACAACATCAAGATCCGGGAAAACACAAAAGTAGAAGGCATTTTAATTGACGGAGACCACTTCAATGTGATGACCCTCAAGGGAGAGACCTTTAAAACCAAAAATGTATTGTTGGCGATTGGCCGCAGGGGCAGCCCCCGAAAATTGGGCATCCCCGGAGAGTCACTCGAAAAAGTAGCTTACCGGCTGCTCGAACCGGAAAATGTGATGAACAAGCGGGTCATTGTGGTTGGCGGTGGCGATTCAGCGATTGAAGCGGCTCTTTCATTAGCCGATCAGAACAAGGTCATCATCAGCTACCGAAGTGAGGCATTCAGCAGGCTCAAACCCCAAAACAGGAAAAACCTTGAATCCGCTATTGGCCGTGGTGCAGTTGAAGTGAAACTGAAATCCAATTTGGTGAAAATTGAACAAGAAAAAGCCATTCTGGAGGAGGAGTCAACCCCTGAACCGGTTGAGATAGAAAACGACATGGTGTATATTTTTGCCGGAGGAGAGCTGCCTACGCAGTTTTTGCAGAAAGCAGGGGTTCAGATTTCCAAGCGGTTTGGGTATACGGTCAAAAAACACAATTAATCTCCCTGAAAAACTGAAATAAGTAGATTGTAAATGATCTAAAAAAGATTTGCCGTTTGAAACAGAACCTCTTTCATCTTTTGCTGCTGCTTACCCTGTTCAGCGGTGAGGCGTTGGCGCAATTATCGCCCGGCGATCTGTCGAACGCCCATGCTAAGTTAGAAGGAGTATCGAATTGCACCCAATGCCATGTATTGGGGGATAAGGTTTCAAACGATAAATGCCTGGCCTGCCACAAAGAAATCAAAACCAAAATAGACAAAGGCAGGGGATACCACGTATCGAAAGAGGTCAAGGGTAAAGAATGCGCCAGTTGCCACAGTGACCACCATGGCAGGAAATTTGACATGGTGCGGTTTGATGAAAAGAATTTCAACCACTCGCTGGCAGGGTACGAATTGACCGGAGCCCACAAAAAAGTTGATTGCCGGCAATGCCACAAACCTGATTATGTGGCGGATGCGAATTTAAAGAAAAGAAAAGAAACCTATTTGGGGTTGGAACAACCCTGCCTTTCGTGCCATACCGACTACCACCAGAAAACCCTGCCAAATGATTGTGCCAAATGCCACACCGTGGATGCGTTTACCCCGGCAAGCAAATTTAATCACGATAAAGCCGATTTTGCGCTGGTTGGAAAACACAAAACGGTGGCTTGCGCCGAGTGCCATTTGAAAGAAACAAAAAACGGGGTGGCTTTTCAGCGCTTTGCCAATGTGCCGTTCACCAATTGTAACAGTTGCCACAAAGACGTGCACAACAACCAACTCGGGGCCAATTGCAAAGAGTGCCACAACGAACAATCTTTTACTTCCCTCAGCACTTTGGGGAAATTCAACCACAGCAAAACACGCTTTCCGCTAAAAGGAAAACACAAACAGACAGATTGTGCCTTGTGTCACAAACTGGAAGCCACTCCATTGACCATTTTCCAGGACAGGTTGGGGGTTAAAACAACAGATTGCGCTACCTGTCACAAGGATGTCCATGAAGGTAAATTTGGGAACAACTGCGCCGAATGTCATACCGAAACCTCCTTCCGCAAGGTCGGGCGTATGGAGGGCTTTGACCACAACCAGACTGCATTTGCGCTTAAAGGGAAACACGCCGCCGTCGATTGCCGGAAATGTCACGTATCCGAACATTTTACAGATCCGTTGCCGCACAATACCTGTGCTTCCTGCCACCAGGATTACCACGAAGGCCAGTTTGCCGGGACAGGGGGGGGCAAAACACCGGATTGTGCTGCATGTCATACCGAAGACGGGTTTGCAGGAAGCACCTACACTCTGGAAAGGCATGCACAAAGTCGGTTTCCGCTTACAGGAGCACACCTTGCCACGCCCTGCAACGCCTGCCA
>JABWAJ010000588.1 GCA_013361075.1 Saprospiraceae bacterium
GCCGGATGGTCATTGCTCCTGGTTTATTTCTACTTTTTGAGCCCAAAATGTCTTTCCCGAAGGGAATCTCAAAAAGGCTTGTCGCCATAATGCGCCCTGTTTTTCAGGCTTGAATGCCAGAAAAACTGACGATTTGATCTTTATCCTGGCTTCAGGTTGGCTCCTCGGCCCGCCGCTGATTTTTGCCTGTTTTTCAAGCTAAAAACATCGTTTTACCTGGCTTCTGATCCTTTATTAACCGGTTCAAAGGTACCTAAAAGGCAAAAATAGGCGCCTCACCCGCAACCCAACCCGCAGCGGGATGAGGTTGTGCAATAAGGTGCAAAGGGCAAGGGGCAAAAAGCAATAATTTCGTAAAATGAAACGATTCCGTAAACTCAATCTGATTGCTTACGAAAACGTCAAACTTTACGAAACAAAATTGCCCCTTGCAATTTGCCTTTTGCTTCTTTACACAATCCCGCCTTTCGGGGCGCTGTATGCCGACTCCATACCACAAGGTTGTAGTTTCCAATGAAGTGCTGACAAACTCGTTTTCGGAACATGGTATGTCGAGTTTATTCACTGCTTTTATGCAATACCGATACTCGCCGGTAGCGCGGTTACCCGCGGTTTATACCCGCCTCCCTTCCACCGATTTCATCGGCGGCTATTCATATTCAATCCTTTCAGGATTGCTCATGCCCGGTTGATTTTAGAAGGAATTTCCTTTTTCAGCTTTGCAACCTGAGCTTGCTCAGCGTCCCATTTTTCCCGCAGCGACTTTTGGTTCAAATGATAAAATGCCAAAGCACCCCATCTTCCCTATCTTTGCGCCAAGCAAAAAAACGATGTCAAACCTATTCCTGAAGTTTATCCTGTTCATCCAGGTTCGCCGGGCACCCGTGCTGCGGATGGTGCTGTGGAGTCTTTCCCTTTTTGCAGGAAACTGTGCCCTTTTCGCGCAAACCCAACTGATGGAAAAATGCAGTCCTGCACTGAGTCAGGCGGTTCAGCAGCGCGAAGACACCCCTCTGCGCCTGGCCTTAGTTGTGGCCGACCTGTCCGTTTTCAGGCAATGGGCCGGTCGGGAAGGGCTTGTTGTGCTGGCCGATTACCCGCCGGCAAACATCATCTTACTGGAAGACCGCAGTGCGCATTTTTGGGACAAGACGCTGCCGCGCCCGGATGTTCTTTTTGCCGATTTTGGATACACCACAGCCCGGGAAGAATTGACCGTGCCCGGCCACAATTTGTTTACCAACAACATCCGGTTGACCCACACGCTGTGGCCTGATCTGGATGGCAGCGGCGTCACCGTTTCCATCAAGGAATTTCGGTTTGATTCGACGGACATTGACATCACCAACCGGTATTTGCCCATGGCCAAAGCCTCACCCACGCTGACCGTTCACGCCGGAACGATGGCTACACTGGCGGCGGGGGCCGGGAATTCCGATGCAGCTGGCAGGGGCGTGGCGCGTGGGAGCCGCCTCTTGTCTTCCAATTTCGCGGGCCTGCTTCCCGACACAGGCGCTGACTACGAACAATTTCAGGTGCGGGTGCAAAATCATTCCTACGGACTTGACATTGAAAACTACTATGGCGCGGGCGCTGTAGCTTACGACCAAACCACTCAGGATCACCCCGGGTTGTTGCATGTTTTTTCGGCGGGAAATATCGGAACAACGGCGCCCGTTTCCGGGTACTACGCCAATGTAGCCGGATTTGCCAACCTGACCGGCAATTTTAAAATGGCCAAAAATGCCGTGGTGGTGGGTGCAGTGGATTCCTTTGGCGTAGTCACGTCATACAGTTCGCGGGGGCCTGCATTTGACGGCCGCACAAAACCTGACCTGGTAGCGTTTGGTCAGGGCGGTACTTCTGAGGCGGCTGCTCTGGTTTCCGGGGCGGCTGCGGTGGTGCAACAGGCATTTTATGAAAAATACGGACAATGGCCGGCTTCGGAGGCGACACGGGCCATATTAATTGGCTCAACGGACGATACCGGGGCACCGGGGCCGGATTTCGAGAGCGGTTTTGGCAACCTGAATCTGAAAAAAGCCATTGATCTCATCCGGCATCATTCCATACAAACCGCCAGCGTGGGGCCCGGAGAAATACAAAGTTTTTTCGTGGAATTGCCGGACAACGTCCACGAGTTTTGTGCTACGTTGACCTGGAACGACCCGCCTTCCCTGCCCAATGCACCCCGGGCGCTGGTCAACGACCTCGACCTTGAATTGATTGCCCCGGACGGGCGCGTCTGGCAACCGGGGGTGTTGCGTACGGCCCCGCACCGCGATTCCCTGCTCCTGCCTGCGCGACCAGGACGCGATTCGATCAATAATACAGAACAGATTCGGCTCGATCGCCCGGATGGCGGCTTTTACGAACTACGGGTTTCGGGCTACCTGCTGCCCGACGGTGTCCGGCCATTTGCGCTTGCAGCCCACTGGGATACCTTGCAGTTTTTCCAATGGACCAGCCCTGAAGGTGCTACACTCACCTCTGGCGAAACGGCCCTGTTGAGTTGGCAAACTGACCTGGTTACAGATCCGGGCCAATTGAGCTGGAAGCCGGTTGGACACCTAAACTGGGAAACCATTGACAGCGCTGTTGATCCCCGTATGGGCTACCTGCGCTGGGCAGTACCCCATACCTTTACAGCAGCCCAGGTTCGCATGCGCATTGGTGCCCTGGAATTTACGACCGATACTTTTTTGATCAGCCCGGTTTTGCGGCTGCGTGTGGGGTTCAACTGCCCCGACTCGGTGTTGCTGCGCTGGAACGCGGCAGGGCCGGATGCGACTTACCGGCTTTGGGCTTTGGGCAACCGCTACCTCGAACCAATGCTGCATGCGACTGATACTTCACTCATTCTGAAAAAAAGCAACTTTCCGCAACTGCACTTTGCTGTATCAGCCGCCACCCTTAACGGAAATGTGGAAGGAGTGACCAGTGGCGCGCCAAATATTGCTGCACAAGGCGTCGGCTGCTACATCAATAACCTGCTGGCTTTGCTGGACGATGATGGGGAAAGTATCCGCCTGACGCTTGATTTGGGCAGTATTTACGGGGTCAACCGCGTGTTTTTTGAAAAACAGATCGGCGGAGACTGGCAAATCATCCGGGAAAGCCCGCCGCCCGGACTTCAGGTGCAACACACCGACCTTCTACCGCAGCAAGGCGCGAATACCTACCGGGCAAGGCTGACAATGGACAATGGCGGCACCCTGACCAGCGAACCGGTCGTGGTTTACGTTGCCGGGGCACGCAATTTTCTGGTTTTTCCCAACCCGGTTCGGCCAGGGCAGACCTTCAGTCTGTTGGCGAATACGGAAGACGAAGCTCCTAAGTTTTTACTCTGTGATCCACTTGGGAGGCCGGTTTTGGAACAGGCAGTGGAAAACTTCAAAACCGATTTGATTATACCGGCATTGGCTCCGGGCGTTTATGGCTGGAGGGTTGCGGGCGCTTCAGGGAAGGTGCTTTCTGCA
>JABWAJ010000589.1 GCA_013361075.1 Saprospiraceae bacterium
CCTCAAAGAAAAACTATTGTGGCTTCAAGCGATGATAAAAAGCGCAATTTCACCATTTTCAAAAATGTAATCGTCAATGCAGATGTTGAGTTCATCCCATTCAATCCTGCAGCACTCAACACAGAAACTCCTGTAGCTAATGTCAGCTAATAATGTCGTTTTACAGCCTGAAAAAATACACATTGTGGATTTCAGGGTCGTCAAAAACAAAGTTGACAGCTCGGCCCGATTTTCGGTAGAAAAAGTTGAAGGCCATGAACTCAGCTTTGGGTTTAATTTGGGATTTAATCTGGATGACAAACTTGTCAAAGCAGAATTCAGATGCGAAATATCAGCTCGTGATAAACAGGCAGAATCAGCAGAAGGTCAATTTTATATAGTCTTTATATATTATATTGAAAACCTTCAGGAGCTTGCAATTTTAGATAAAGAAAACAAAATAGCCCTATACGGAGGGTTGGGAAATGCATTGGCCTCCATTACCTATTCTACTTCCAGAGGAATTTTAATGACCCGCCTCCAGGATACAGCCTTTCAAGGATTCATTCTTCCTGTCATCAATCCAAATGAGCTTTTAGACAAACCCATATTACGATAATTAGAATACCTCCTCATCGTCAACAACCATGAGGAGGCATTCCTATATTTTAGCTAAGCCTTAAAAATTATTCTCCCCTTCACTCTTCAAGTCATCATTCTTCACCCCTCTGCGGCGTTGTGCAGGCTCTTTAAAATCGAGTTTGCCGAAGCGATAATTCACACTGATCCCATACGAGCGGAACGCAATGGCGGACACCGTACGCTGGTAAAAGCCATCGCCCTGCAATTCGTTGATGAATTCCTTGTCGCGGAACAGCGGCTCTACAACGCGGACGCCAACGCTCAGCTTTTTCCCAAAATCCTTCATGACGCCCATGTTGAACATCGAGAAGCTGGTATTGCTACCCTGCAGGGTTTGTTCGTTGGCACGGAAAAAGCCGAACAATTCTACTTTCCAGCCTTTTTTGAAAGCAAAAGTAGAGTTGATGTTGCCACCATACAGAAGCGCGCTGTTGCTCAGGGTAAGGCCCGGCGTGGTACTTTCGGCGTCGTAGGTAAAGATGTTGAAGTTGCCGCGCAGGGTCCAGAATTTTTTGATGGTTGCAGAAAAGAAGACGTTCAGGCCGATTGAGTTGTTTTTGCCGATATTCTGAAACGTCGTAGTGGAAACGTTGGTGTTGGGGTCTAAAACCGTGAACCCTTCGATGATGTCGGTCGTGGTGCGGTAGAACACCGAAGTATTGAGCACAACGCCTTTCACAAAGCCGCTGTACGTCAACTCAAACTGATCGGTCAATTCCGGCAGCAGGTAAGGGTTTCCGGTAGAAACACTTCGGCTGTCATTCACATCGGTGAAAGGATTGACATAACGCAAACTCGGGCGCTGAATGCGGCGCGTATAGCTTGCTTTGATGGATTGGAAATTTTTCAGGTTGCGGCTGAAAATGATGCTGGGCAATACATTTTCGTAGTCATTTTCAAACGGATTTCCGTCTATTTCAAAATTACCGGCGATGCGTGTGTGTTCGTAGCGCGCACCGGCCACAAGGCCATAGTTTTTGCCCAATTTCAGGTTGAAAGAAGCATAACCTGCATACACATCCTGGTCGTAATGGAATACATCCGTTTGGTTTGGATCGAAGGCATCTGCCAGGTTATCAAAATAACTGAAATCACTGTCAATTTTCCGCATAACACCTTTTGCACCCGTTTCTAATTTAATGGAAGGCGTGAAAGGATGGACATAATCGAGTTGCAGGGTGGTTTCGATGTTGTTGCCGTCGTTTTCGTTCAGTGCATCCCGGAGGACGAGGGTATTTACGTCCACTTCCTGAATGACATCATCCTGATAGTTTTTGTTGGCGCTGATCTGCACCGCCATGGAAAGTTCGCGTTCCGGTTGTTTGAAGGTTTTGCGGTAGTCAGTGGACCAGTCGAAGCCGCCCCGGAAGCTTTCGCTGTCGTTGATGCGGTCGTAAGCAGTTGCGCCAAGCGGCAATACCCTTACAGTGTTGTCACGGGTGTTGCCAAAGCCCCGCAGGGACACGGAAGTAGATAAACTGTTGTAAGCATTGATGTCATAAGAAGCGCCAATATTGCCATTAGGGCCGTAGGTGGCGTTGGTAGACACGCCCTGTTGTTCCAGCAGAATGACATTGTTGATGTCGTCACGGCGAATGAATTCAAAAGTACCTTCGCGTGGCCAGGAAAACCAGGCACCCAAACCGCCGTTCAGTGAAAAACGCCCGCGGGTAAGGTTCAGGTTCAGGTTGGCGTTGTTCTGGCGTATACCAATTGAAACGTTGGTAGAGCCCGTGAAGCCCTCTACCGATTTCTTTTTGGTAATGATGTTGATGATACCTGCCGAGCCTTCACCGTCGTATTTTGCCGTTGGCGTGGTCACTACCTCCACATTTTTGATTTGTTCGGCGGGAATGGATTTGAGTGCATCTGCAATATTGCTGGAAAACAGCGTGGACGGTTTGCCATTGATCAGGATCTGAATGTTGGACGAACCGCGCAGGGTCACATTTCCATCAAGGTCAACCGAAAGCAGCGGAACCCGGCGCAATACATCACCGGCATCACCGCCGATCGTAATGTCTTTTTCTGCGTTATAAACCAGCTTGTCGATTTTATTTTCCACTGCTGCTGCCTGCCCGACGACTTCCACTTCCTCCAGTTTAATGCCTTCCCCCAACATATAGAGTTTGCCAAGGTCAAGATCGGGTTTTTCCAGGGTCGTCACTACAGGGTTGACCGTTTTAGACAAATATCCGAGGAAGGAAATCTGCAATTGATAGGCACCCGTTTTCACTTCCTGAAAGCGGAATGTACCTTTTTCATCGGTAATGACCCCGTCTAATTCTTTGCCTTTGACGTCGGAGAGGACTACTGTAGCAAATTCCAGGGGTGTCTGGGTAATCGAGTCGAGTAATACACCACTGATTTTGCCAACCGTGGAAGGGCCGCGTTGCATGCCTCCCATTGGAAAGGAAGGTTGCTGCGCCATTAAGCTGGCTGTTGCCAGCAGGGTAAAAACAAGTAAGAGTGAATGTTTTTTCATAACCAACAAAGTCCGGTTTTAGATAAGCAATAGTTGCAAAGACAACCTATTAATCGGTAAGGTGCGTAAAGGTTGACCAGTAACCCATATTTAACAGTTCCTTGACATAATTGCTGCTGTAGGTGGCAAAAATATGGCGCCCTGCCAACAATATCATTCTGCCTGTTTTGTACACAAAAAAAAACTAACTTTACCCCTTTATATATTTTGCGCCAGGTATGGACTCCTGTTGCCGGAGTTAGCAGCGCTCAGCTTAACAAAAGCAGCTTCGCACCGGGTGGTGTGCAGCAAAAATTTGTGCATATGAAAAAACTGGTACTCTTCCTCGCAATGCTTTCCTGTGGTCTGG
>JABWAJ010000590.1 GCA_013361075.1 Saprospiraceae bacterium
AATTTGGAAAATTTCTTTGCATGTTGTGAAAAAATGCCACATTTGCACGCTGCCTGCGTAGTGGTAAGTTTGTTTAAATCACTGTTCTGCATCGGGCTAAAACTTGAAAAAGCTTGTCAAAATAATAGATGCCCTTCGCCTGGGACTCTCCATTGGCGGCATCGGTCTGGTCATTTTTGACGACGGGTGGCAAGGCGACTTAACACTTGTCCGCAATGTCTGGCTGTATTATGGGGTGCTGTTTTTGTGCACATCTGCCACCATCACTGCTTCTCTTTTTTTTCGCTTCCGCTGCAACCAACGGCTGCGTAAAGGCGATTTTACCATGTCGCTGCTCTTCCTGATTCTGGGTATTTGTTCTCTTGCAGAAGGCCGTAATTCGGTGTTCCTGAGTGGTGTCAGCACTGTTTTTGCTTTGATTTATTTTTTGGTTGAAATTTCCAGGATCTCTTTGTCCATTCAACGGCGTACTTTTCGCCCTGCCAAATTGTTTGTCCTCAGTTTTATGTTTCTGATTGTTGCCGGGACCATGTTGCTGATGTTGCCGGGGGCTACGGTAGGAGGAATTTCGTTTGTAGATGCGCTGTTTACGGCAACCTCAGCCGTTACCGTCACCGGGCTTGCGGTGCTGGATACCGGAAAAATTTTTACGTTATTCGGGCAGTTTGTCATCCTTTTTCTGGTACAGGCAGGCGGATTGGGCATCATGACTTTCACCAGTTTTTTGGGTTTTTTCTTTAAAGGCAGAACTTCCATCCAGGAGCAAATGCGCATTCAGGACATCACCAACGTCAACCTGGGCAGCGCACGCAATTTTATCATTCAGGTAGTGTTGTTTACACTGGCAGTAGAAGGGGCAGGGGCCCTGTTGATTTTTTTGTTCAGCCCGGGCAGCTTGTTTGGCTCCAGTTTTGACCGCGCATTTTTCTCTGTTTTTCACTCGGTCTGTGCTTTTTGCAATGCTGGATTTTCTACCATGACCAATAATCTTTATGAACTGCCATTCCGCTATAATTATTCCGTACAACTGGTAGTTGCCTTGTTGCTCGTGATAGGAGGATTGGGTTATGGATTGATTTTCAATGGCTTCAGTTATCTGTATTACAATGCAAAGCGTTTTTTTGCACGCCTGATTTTCAATAAAAACTACGAACGCAGGCTCTGGCTGCTCAATTTGAACAGCATCATCGTTATCCGTACAACCTTGATACTCATCGTTGTCGGGATGGTTGGCTTTTTGGTGTTTGAATTCAACCATGCTCTGGTTGAACACACCTCGTGGTACGGAAAATTAGTGACCTCTTTTTTTGCAAGTGTTACGCCCCGCACGGCTGGCTTTAATACTGTAAACATGGCCACCCTGACGGTGCCCAGCCTGATGATCTGCCTGTTGCTGATGTGGATTGGTGCTTCTCCTGGTTCGACGGGCGGTGGGATCAAAACCACTACTTTTGCCATTGCCACCATGAATATTTTTGCCATTGCCAGGAATAAAGACCGGTTGGAAATCAAAAACCGGGAAATCTCTGATTTGTCTATAAGACGGGCATTTGCAACGATTTGCCTTTCCCTGATTGCAGTTGGCTTTTCAGTTTTTTTTATCAGCTTTTTTGAACAGGATAAATCGCTGATGAGCATAGCGGTCGAAGCTTTTTCCGCCTATAGCACCGTGGGCCTCAGCGTAGGCATCACCCCCAGCCTGAGCGTTGAAAGCAAATATGTCCTGATCGTCACCATGTTTGCCGGGAGGGTCAGCACCATGATGATTCTGATTGCTATATTCAGACAAGTGAGCAGCCTTCCTTACCGTTATCCGAAAGAAGATATATTAATAAATTAGTATCTGTAAGACGTCTGAAATATGATGCCTTATAGCTAACATCTAAAGGAAAACATGAAAGCAATCATTTTTGGACTGGGTAATTTTGGCAGATCCCTCGCCGTAAAACTTACCAACCTGAGGCATGAAGTTATCGGCGTTGACAGCCAGATAGAT
Organism: Saprospiraceae bacterium; assembly: GCA_013361075.1. Classification (GTDB taxonomy): domain Bacteria; phylum Bacteroidota; class Bacteroidia; order Chitinophagales; family Saprospiraceae; genus JABWAJ01. The sequence continues at coordinate 1,997 of JABWAJ010000590.1, forward strand.
ACAGTTGAGGATTTGAAAGACCACCTGACCATTGCCATTTGTATGGACTCTACCGATGAACGGGCGGTAAGTACGCTGCCACTTCGGGATGTGGACATTGCCATTGTGGCCATCGGAGAAAATGAAGGGGCCTCCATCCTTACCACAGCACTACTGCGAAAGCTGAAAACCAAACACATCATCGGGCGGGCCATTTCGCCCCTGCACCAAACGGTGCTGGAGAGCATGGGCGTGACCGAAATCATCCATCCGGAGGAGGATTCGGCTGAACGGTTGGCCATGAAGCTCAACCTCCACAAAATGATTGATTCTTTCGACCTGCCCGGAGAGTATTCCATTGTTGAAATTACCGTTCCGGATCACTTTGTCGGAAAATCCATTGCTGAAATCCAACCCCGTCAACACTATCAGGTAAACATCATCACGATCATCCGCAAAGCACCCAAAGTGAACATGATCGGAACCAAACACGAAGTCAGCGAGGTGGTGGGCGTGCCGGAAGCCCATATGGTTTTTCAGGAAAAAGACATCCTGGTGGTATTTGGCTCCAACGCAGATATTCAGAAATTGGCAGAAGAATAGGGGAGGCGCGTACCAGATGCACCATTTTTGCGTTTTAAGGGATCATTTTTAATTTCATAAACATTTCTTTAAAGAATGAGAACGTTAACCATTGCTCTTTCTATCGCGGGCCTTGCGCTTTGTAGCAACCTTAAAGCACAGGGACTGAAAACAAAACAGGATTCAATCAGTTACAGCATTGGCGTGATGATGGCGCAAAACCTGAAGCAGCAAAACATTGAAAACCTTGATCCTGCTATTTTTGCAAAGGCAGTAGACGATGTGCTGAAAAACGGGAACCTTCAGATCGCGGCACCGCAAGCAACTAAGATTGGACAAGAATTTATGAAAGCCCAACAGGCAAAAAAATACGAAAAAACAATGGCGGAAGGCAAGAAGTTTCTGGAAGAAAATGCAAAACGCCCGGGAGTGACGACACTTCCCAGTGGCCTTCAATATGAAGTTTTAAAAGCCGGAACCGGTCCCAAACCAGCCAAAACGGATAAGGTATCGGTCCACTACCACGGCACGCTCATCGATGGTACCATATTCGACAGTTCGGTTGATCGTGGCCAGCCGGCAACCTTTGGCGTCACCCAGGTTATTGCCGGTTGGGTTGAAGCATTGCAATTGATGCAGACAGGATCGAAGTGGAAACTGGCCATTCCTTATAACTTAGCTTATGGAGAACGCGGCGCAGGCCCAAAAATCGGACCCTATTCTACACTGATTTTTGAAGTAGAGCTGCTGGATATTGTCAAGTAAGCTTTGCCGAAAACGGCTTTAAAATGGCTAAAATCAAACATGAGTCATCCCGAATTTTTTCACGCCCCATCCTTCGACTGGCTCACGCCCCATCGGGGCGAAATGTCGGTAGAAAAAGCATCGAATGT
>JABWAJ010000591.1 GCA_013361075.1 Saprospiraceae bacterium
TCAGGTCCTGGATCACAATGCCGGCTTCAATGTGCACCAGATTGCGTTCGCGGTGTTCCGGCTTCAGGTAGGTCGGCAATTCCAGCGGTTTGTTCAACTGGCTGATGTCCACCAGATAGCCGTTGGAACAGGCGACGTCATTAAAAGAATGGCCCGAGCCAACGGCCCGGAGGCGCACCCCGATTCTTTCTGCATCTTTTACAGCCCTTTTCAGGTCGCCGAGACTTTGTGCAAGGTAATACCGCAAAGGGTTAACCTTGTGTTTCCCGATCCTGTTGGACCAGGTTTTCCGGAGTTTGACAATCATGTTTTCTAAGTTTTGGTTTCTTAACACTATAAGGAATAGCGTTCATTGGGCACTCTTATCCATTAATAGGAAAAGTGGGGTATATGTGACACGGGGATGGATCTTTTTTTAGATTTTGTTCAGTTATTTTATTGCAGAATATAGGAATAGGTTCTGATCACAGGATTGTAAGTCGCGCCGGAAGTCGTGTTGTGCCGTATGCTTTTTCGGGTAGTTGGAAATCCGGCATTGTTGTATTCATATTCAAATTCCCATATTTCGTCAAGAACTGCCCTTCTTGTCATGTTATTCGGGTTTTTATTCCAGGTTAGCCACAACCTGATTTCCGGGTTAAAATTTGCATAGATGTTTTGCTTATTGTCAAATTCCATTTCGCCTAAAAAAGAGAACACCCTTCCTCCTAAACATTCATAAGAATCCTGAAGGTCAATACTATCCTCATTGTCGGACGAAATGATATTTCCCGCAGCATCCATTGCCGGAAAAATACTTTGCACCTGTTCACAGTAGGTACTTTTAAATTCAATTTCGGATACGTTCAATGCTTCGAAGTTTTTAAAGCGGATTTGAGACGACGTATCGCCATCTAACAGACTGATTTCTGTAATTAACAAATCATTGGCTTCAAAAGTAAAATAGAACTCTTGATTATGCCCAGTAATTTTACGAACTCTGTCATCCGGTGAATATTCAAAGAAAAATTCTACTGTATCAATAAACGGGCTTTGGGAAAAAGGATCAAAAAGATGAAATTGAGCGATAAATTTTTGAAGTTTACCCTCGCTGTATTCATAATGATACGTTTCATCGCCTTCGACAACCTCCTGCTGGAGCAGCAGGGTTTGCTGAGGAGACAATGCTTCTTCGTGATTACAGGCTGCGAGGACCACCACCATGCAGAAGGTGATTAGTACGTTGAATTGTCTCATTTTTTTTCAATTAATCTGGTTTATAAATACATAACTACTGCACCATTTATTGCTGCCGGCTTCTCAAAGTTAAGAGACTGATTGCCAGGTTTAGCGTCTTTCAGCCAATATAAGCAGGAATGTCTTCAGTGTGACTGCCAGAATCCAAAAATAGCCGTTCCAAATCAAAGGGCTATTCTTTACCTTTATGCTACTTTCCAAATAAAATTCAAATACAAATGGTCACCAGAATCACTTCTTTATTCCTGCTTGTTTCCATTTCTTTACTCGTTTCGTACTGTATGAACAAAAGCGAAGAAAAAACCGGGGCAACTGCTTCCGAAGCCAACGCGCTCCTGCAAAAATGGGAAGGCCCTTACAATGGCGTACCCCCTTTCGACAAGGTCGAGGTCAGCCTTTTTCTGCCCGCGTTTGAAGCGGCCATGACCGAAAACCGCAATGAGATTGCCGAAATCGCATCCAACAAAGCGGCACCAACCTTTGCCAATACGATTGAAGCCCTGGAAAAAGCCGGCACGACGCTCAAGCGGGTGCAGGCCATTTATGAGGTCTGGAAAAACAATCGGAGTACCCCCGAACTGGAAGCCATCCAAACGACCATGGAGCCCCGACTTGCTGCTTTTGCCGATTCTATCACCCAAAATGCAGCCTTGTTTGCCAGGATCGAAGCCGTGAACAACGACCCGGCTAAAAAGAACCTGACCCCCGAACAGCAACGGCTTCTTTGGCGCTACCACACCAATTTTGTATTAAAGGGGGCAAAATTAGACCCGGCCAGCAAAGAAAAAGTCGCCGCAATCAATCAACAACTCGCGGGGTTGTTTGCCAAATTCAGCCAAAACCAACTGGCCGACGAAAGCGATAAGTACCTCGAACTGACCTCGGAAAAAGACCTGGATGGGCTGCCCGAAGACCTGCGGGCCGCTGCTGCGGAAGCTGCTGCCGGGAAAAACAAATCCGGCACCTGGATCATTGCCAACACGCGTTCTTCCATAGAACCCTTCCTGACGTATGCCAACCGCCGCGACCTGCGTGAAAAAGCCTGGCGCATGTTCATCAACCGTGGCGACAACGGCGATGCCAACGACAACAATGCCCTCGTTACCCAAATTCTCCAGTTGCGCGCTGAACGGGCCAAATTGCTGGGCTATCCGACTCATGCCCACTGGCGGCTCGCTGATAAAATGGCACAAACCCCGGAAAAAGCCATGCAATTGCTGGAAGCCGTGTGGACGCCTGCCGTAGGCCGGGTAAAAGAAGAAGTAAAAGACATGCAGCAATTGGCAGATAAAGCCGGCGACAAAATCAAAATTGAGCCCTGGGATTACCGCTATTATGCTGAAAAAGTACGCAAAGCCCGGTACGACCTTGATCAGGATGAGGTAAAGCAATACCTTCAGTTGGAAAAACTGCGCGAAGGCATGTTTTTTGTCGCAGGAGAACTGTTCAACTTTGCTTTTGAGCAGGTGACGGATGTGCCGGTTTTTCATCCGGATGTGCGGGTGTACAAAGTAACGGACAAAACATCCGGGCAGCAGGTTGGCATGTGGTATTTCGATCCTTATGCCCGCGAAGGTAAACGCTCGGGTGCCTGGATGACCGCTTACCGCGAACAGGAAACCCTGAACGGTAACATCACCACCATCGTTTCCAACAATTGCAATTTCATCAAAGGCAAACCTGGCGAACCGGTGCTGATTTCCTGGGAAGATGCAGAAACGCTGTTCCATGAATTCGGCCACGCGCTGCACGGTCTGAATTCCAAAGTGACTTACCCCTTACTTTCGGGAACCAATACGGCGACGGACTACGTGGAATTTCCTTCCCAAATCCTCGAACGCTGGCTTTCTACACCGGAAGTGCTGCAAAAATACGCCCTCCATTACAAAACGGGGCAACCCATCCCACAGGCGCTTGTTGACAAAATCAACAATGCTTCCAAATTCAACCAGGGATTTGCCACAGTTGAGCTGATCGCCAGCGCCCTGATTGACATGAAGCTTCACTTAGCTGGTTCAGCAAAAATTGACCCGGATGCGTTTGAAAAAGAAAACCTCGCCGCTCTTGGTATGCCTTCGGAAATTGTCATGCGCCACCGTACGCCACAGTTCGGCCACATTTTTGCCGACGACGGCTATTCTGCCGGCTATTACAGCTATTTGTGGTCAGATGTGCTGAGCGCCGATGCCTACGAAGCTTTTACTGAAGCAGG
>JABWAJ010000041.1 GCA_013361075.1 Saprospiraceae bacterium
GCGATTTGCCCGACGGCAACACGGGCCTCGGGTTGATGCTGTTGGGGCTTACCGGCGATCAGGTATTGCCGTCAGAGGTGTACAATAATTTGAAAGCCAAAGCCTTGTCGTCTGTTCGCGGTACGGTGCAGGCAGATATTTTAAAAGAAGACCAGGCTCAGAATACCTGCATTTTCAGTGCTGAGTTCTCGTTGCGGCTCATGGGCGACGTCCAGGAGTACTTTATTCAACACCAGGTACGCAATTTCTACTCGGTTTCCATTTCGGGTTACCACATTGCAGAAGCAGGCGCCAACCCGATCAGCCAGTTGGCATTCACCTTGTCGAATGGCTTCACTTTTGTGGAATACTACCTGTCGCGCGGCATGAACATCGATGATTTTGCTCCAAACCTGTCGTTTTTCTTTTCCAACGGCGTGGACCCCGAATACGCCGTCATCGGGCGCGTGGCGCGGCGCATTTGGGCGAAAGCCATGAAGCACAAATACGGTGCAAACGAACGCTCGCAAATGTTGAAGTATCATATCCAAACCTCCGGCCGTTCGCTGCATGCCCAGGAAATTGCTTTTAACGACATCCGCACGACCCTGCAGGCGCTTTACGCCATCTACGATAATTGCAACTCGCTGCATACCAACGCCTACGACGAAGCCATTACGACGCCGACCGAAGAGAGTGTGCGCCGTGCCGTAGCCATTCAGATGATCATCAACCACGAATTGGGGCTGGCGAAAAATGAAAACCCCTTGCAGGGCGCATTCATCATCGAAGAACTAACTGATTTGGTGGAAGAAGCCGTATTGCTCGAATTCGACCGCATTACGGAGCGGGGCGGTGTTCTGGGGGCCATGGAAACCATGTACCAGCGCGGCAAAATTCAGGAGGAAAGCCTCTACTACGAAACCCTGAAACATACCGGCGAACTACCACTCATTGGCGTAAACACCTACCTGAGCAAAGACGGCTCCCCGACCGTTCTTCCCCGGGAAGTCATCCGTTCTACGACCGAAGAAAAAGAAGCCCAGATCGCGACCCGCAACGGCTTGCACGAAGCCCAGCGCGAACATGCACCAGCTGCTCTGAAGCGCCTGCAGCAAATTGCGATCCAAAACGGCAATACCTTTGAAGAACTGATGGAAACGGTGAAGCATTGTTCGCTGGGGCAGGTGACGCAGGCGTTGTATGAGGTGGGGGGACAGTATCGGAGAAATATGTAAATTACAGGCCGGGTCTTGTCATGTATTTGTTTCCACGCCCGCATTCCTCCATGCCATGGTCTTATTGCTGATTCAAAACCTAACCGGAGCGTATGAAGTTTGCAATTCTGTTTTTCGTTTGTCTGTTCTTTCTGATACTGACAGCTTCCCTGTTGTTGTATTTAACAGCCAACAACAAAAGACGGAGGCGGTTGGAGAGAGCACTGGAAGCAAGCCAGGAGCGATGGCGATTGGCTTTGGAAGCTTCACAGGAAGGTGTTTGGGATTGGGATATTGAAAAAGGGGAAGTTTATTATTCACCGCATTGGGAAGAAATGTTTGGTTTTCAACCCGGGGAGGCACCCAAAACGCAGGAGACGTTCACGGCGTTGGTACATCCGGAAGACCTTGATGAAGTGATAGAGGATATCGAACAATGCCTGCGAACAAGAACCCCGAGCTACCGCAAAGAATTCCGGATGCTGCACCGCGACGGAACCTTGATGTGGACCCTGCGAAATGCTTCCATCGTTTACAACAAAGATGGAAAGCCGATAAGAATGGTTGGCACAACGCTGGACATTACTGAACGCAAAAAAGCAGAAGCGGTTGAATTCCTGCGAAATGCCGAAATTTTGAAGCACCAGCAGGCACTTCTGCAAATGAGCAGCTTATCTCTGAATACGGACTTTGATGAAAAATTGAAAACCATTACCCGGCAGGCTGCTGAAACCTTGTCCTGCGAAAGAGTGAGCATATGGAAAATTGATGAAAACCAGACGTTTATCACAACGGATTACATCTATAAACTGAGCACAGATGAATACCTGCCCGGAATGACCCTTTTTGAAAAAGACTATCCGGAATATTTTTCCTACCTTAAACAAAATGCACACATTGTCGCAATTGACGCCCATACCCACCCTGCTACCGCAGAATTTTCAAACGATTATCTGGCTCCCCTGGGCATCTCATCCATGCTGGACATCCCCCTGCAGGAAGGAGCACAAATAGTAGGCGTCATTTGTCATGAACACGTGGGCGTTCTAAGGAACTGGACGGAAAGCGAACAGGGCTTTGCCAGATCGGTTTCCAACATCATTTCGCTGGCTCTGGAAAGTGAAAAACGCAGAAAAGCGGAAGAAAAACTGATTAAAAGCCAGATCAACTTTGAAGAAGCACAGGCAATTGCCCACGTCGGCAGTTGGGATTTTGATCTGGCCACAGGTACCCTGGTCTGGTCAAAAGAAATGTTCCGATTGTTTGAAATGGAAAATCACCCTCCTGAAACGCTTTACGAAACCTTCCGAAGCAAAATCCATGCGGAAGACCTGGCCAAACTGGACGTTCTCATTGACCGGACGATTGAAAAAGGAGAATCTTATTTGATCGAAGAACGCATCACCTGCAATGATGGCTCGATCCGCTATCTGTCCTGTATTGGAGAACCGGTAAAAGACGATACCGGCAAAATCATTGGCCTGAGGGGAACCAGCCAGAATGTAACACCGCACAAACAAGCGGCTTTAGCCAAATCGGAATTTCTTTCCGTTATGAGCCATGAGATCAGAACCCCCATCAATGGCGTCATTGGGATTGCCAACCTGCTGATGGAGGAAAACCTGACGGGAGCTCAAAAAGAATACGTCAAAACCCTCAATTATTCAGCCCAGCACCTGTCCATGATTGTATCCGATATCCTCGATTTTTCAAAAATTGAGTCGGGAAATCTGAATTTTGAAAAAACAGATTTCAACCTGGAGGAGCTGTGTCAAAATGTATTTAAATTATACGAAAACAGGGCTACTGAAAAAAATATTGAATATTGCTTTACGCCGGGAGCAGCCTTAAAATGGAATTTACAGGGAGATGTACTAAGGTTGAACCAGGTATTGAATAACCTGATTTCTAATGCTGTTAAATTTACAGAAAGTGGAAGGGTTGATTTTGGATATATTGTAAAAGAAGAAACACTGAAATCTGCCAGCTTATTGTTTTATGTAAAAGATACCGGAATTGGTATCCATGAACTGGAGCAGGAAAAGATTTTTGAAACGTTTTATCAGGGACATGACGGCATTTCCCGGAAATATGGCGGAACCGGACTGGGGCTGGCCATCAGCAAAAAACTGGTGGAATTAATGGGTGGCAAAATCTACGTGGAAAGCAATGCCGGGGTGGGGTCTGTGTTCCGGGTAGAATTGACCTTTGAAAAATCAAGCTTAGGGACAGACTTAATTGTCGAACGCGAGGATTCCGTGGTCGAATTGGAGGAAACCCTGCCCGGGATGAACATTCTGATAGCAGAAGACCATCACATCAATGCCATGGTGCTGATCAACCTGCTGGCAAAATGGAAAATAAAAAGCAAACTTGCCTCAAACGGACAAGAAGCACTGGACTTAATTGCGCAGGATACTTTTGACCTGGTGCTGATGGACATCTGGATGCCTGTTATGGACGGGCAGCAGGCATTGAAATGCATCCGGAACTCCGGCAACAAAACCTGGCAAAACATCCCGGTGATCGCTTTTACAGCCGATGCTTCGGTTGAATCTATCCGGGGCTTTCTCGAAAACGGGTTCGACGATTGCATCACCAAACCTTTCAACCCCAGAAACCTGTTCAACTTGCTGAAGCAGTACTATACCCCGCCAACTGAAACAGCTTTGAAAGAAGGGATCAAGGAAAGCCTGAACAGATACTCTACCGTTTCAACAACTTGAACCCGATTTCACGGCCCTGCCCCTGAAACATGGCCAGGTTGATCCAGAAAAAAGCAAATTGTTCCATCAGCTGGAATTTGTCGTTGCCGCCTACGTCATAACAGGCACCGAATCCGGCATCCAAAGCCAGTTGGCTCGCTACCGCTTTGCCCTGAACGCTGTCTCCGGCCACAAAAGCGTCAATGGCCAGGTCGCCGTACTGTGGGTTCAGCATGTTGTTGAAACCGGTGGTATTGAAGCATTTTACCACGTCTTTGGTCTCCGTATTGGCCAGAATGGCATCCGCGGTATTGGTAAATCCCTGCGGCCCCCGACCCATAACAATGTTCATGGCGTCAATGATGATTTTTCCGCCGGTATCGCCCAACGAACGCGCTACCTCAACCGCAGCAATTGCCGGAGTGGCAATGAGGATGACTTCGGCGGCCTGAACCGCGGGTTGCACCAGGTGTGCCGACGTGTTGGGGTTATCAATCAAAGCGATGCCTTTGAAATTTTGAGGGTCCTTAACGCCCAGCAGGATGTTGTGCCCGGCTTTGGCCCACTGAGTAGCCAGTGCCCCGCCTACGTTGCCCGTACCGATAATTGCAATATTCATGTTGAAGTTTTGTATGGTATAAGCCTTTCGCACCAGAAAAGGTGGCGTTGAGGCCAAAGATGATTGAGATTTGTGTCATCAACAACGGTGGTGTCGCTGTTTTGTTCTAAACGGGTTAGCAGAACACCAAGGTCGCCAAAAGTATTGAAATCCACAACAAATTCCGGTGCAGTTCAACTTTTTACAGCCGGAAGCTGCCGTTCAACTCATTTTGATTTAAACTGGTAACTCAAACCAAAGCCCAGAATCCCATCCGTTTGCTGAACCCCCAGCGCAACAATATTTTCGTAAGCATAGGTGTACAGTGCATTTACACTCAGCCCTTTCCAGATCGGAAAATCAAAACCCAGATCAAACTGTGTGCGGTAATTCTCCGAATCGCCGAACGCGGGTTGCCAAAACGCGTCGTAGAAAAGCCGCAGTTTTTTTTGGAAAATAAAATGCCATCCGCTGGCGTAGGCCGTTGCCCGCCAGGTTTGAATGTACTCGCTGCCATTGTAAGCCGCATTGTTAAAAGAAAAAGCATTAAACCGCGTGGATTCATACACCGCATTGGCCGCAATTTTAAAGACGTGGTTGGGTTGCTGTAAAATTTGGTACGTCAAGCCTGCTCCGGCAAAATAGCGGACCTCTATTTTGCGCCGGAAATTGGTGGAAATGTACCCAATGGCATAAGGATACAAACGCCGCTGCGGTGCAAAATACAGGTAATTCCGGCTGTAAATATCGCCATCGGCTTTTCGGGCGTAAAACTCCTGATACAAACTGTTGTTCTGGGATTTGACCACCCAGTTTTTGCCAAACCACCGGACCAGATCAATTTTTCCGCGAACCATCGCCAATTCTACATTGCCCGTTTGTTTGTTGCCGGTCAGGCTGACCCTGAACTGGAATTTTACGGTATCGCTTTCGTTCAGTTGTGCCCGTGCGTTGGTCGCAAATAAGGTCAACAATATCAGGAACAGGAGGTGTTTCATGCACGTTTTGTTTTTGCTGTGGCCATCCTTTTTGTGAAATGACTGCACAAAAATGCAGGAAAATATTACCCCGGACTATATACTTACACAAACACCCGATACGCACTTTTAAGAAAGTAAGCCTGAACTCAGGCGTTCCGGTCAATGCCTGATTGGTATACCATAATGAGTTTTGCAGCAGTTCCAACCTCGAATTGATTAAAAAATTCTGGATAGGGTAGCGCAGGAAAAATGGAGTTGTTGCAGAAGATAGAATAAGTCTTTATTACCTTTCGCTCTGTTTGCTATTGGTTTTATACACAAGCCTTGTACATGAGACACCTGTTTTGCTGTTGCTGGATCGGTCTGGCCCTGTTGCCCCTTGTTCCGCTGAATGCCCAATCGGACACCCTGCTGCTGCCGCTCAACCGCCTGTTGACTTCTGACCTGATTACTCCCGCTGATACCGGTTTGGTGGGCAAAGTCCTCTCCGGAACGCGCAACCTGCAGGACCCCGAAGACCTGCCCATCGGAATGTATGTAGTGACAAAAGAAGAAATCCGGCGCAACAACTGCATTACACTCGCGGATGTACTCAAAAACCTGCCCGGATTCCGGGTGTCGCAGCCCGGATCGGCAGACCTGGGGGAAACCTTCCTCATGCGCGGCGTTTTGGGAAACGCCTACACCCGAATCCTCATCAACGACGTTCCCCTGCGCACCGGTAACCTGCGGGGGCTTCCCCTCGGCGCGCAATTGCCCGTTCGGCAGGCTGAACGCATTGAAATCATCTACGGCCCCGCAGCCGATATGTACGACCCCGCTGCTGCAGCCGGCGTCATCAACATCATCCTGCAACAAACCGAGCGCCCGGCTTATGCAGAGGCAGACCTCTTTGTCGGGGTATCCGGTTACACAGACATCAATGTCTCTTTTGGCGGGAAAATCGGAACCAGCAAACGCGGATTGCGCTACCGGCTCTACGGCAGCCATACCCGTACCAACAGGCAAACCATCGACAATGACCTGCCTTTCAACCCGGCAAATTACCAGGTAGACACCCTTTTGCTCCTTCAAAATCCGAATTACCTGCCCGTCAACTCGCTCACCCTTTTTCCCTATATCGGCGAATTTCCCTTCGAAAGCCGCCAGTTGGGCCTTGATTTGCAGTGGCGGGGCTGGCAATTTGCGGCAAGCACCCACTACCGCCGCGACCATAGTGCACTGGGGCGGCACCCTGCTGCGGTTTCTTATGCCGACAACGGCACGTTTACAGGGGAAAGCTTCAGCCAGGCAGCCGCCAGCTACACCAAAACTTTCCGTGGAGGCTTAAGCATGCGCATCATGGCAAGCACCGTTAATTACGAACAAGATCCGCAGGGATCCATCGCGTTTGTGGAGTCGGCCCTCCACCAGGACCTGCGTACCGCTACCCGGGTCTACGCCAATGGCGACGATGTACTGGCAGATTCCCTGAACCGCTATATTTTTAACCGCTATTTTTCAGGCCGGCGATACAGCGATGTGACTGCTTTTTCCTTTCGATTGGAGCCAATTTTATTTTACCAGCCGTTTCCCTGGCTCCAGCTTACTGCCGGTTGGGTTGGGCAAATACTGGAAGGCGACACCGAATATTTCCTGACGCGGCCTTACGCGGTGAATCAATCCAAGTTAGAGGATACCAAATATTATTACTTTTACAGTCAGGGCGAACAGAGCTTGTTTTCTCAGGTTTTTGCGCACTGGCCCCGCCTGAGTTTGCTGGCTGGCTTGCGTCGCTACAACCCGGAGTTTGGAGAACCCCGGAATTTATTGCGGTTTGCAACCCAGTACAAACCCGCCAGGTCCCTGCGGCTGCGGGTGGGCTACGGGGAAGCCGCGTTGCCTCCCTATTCCAGCTACAATGCCGATACGTATATCGTCCAAAATTATGGAAGCCTGCAAAATCCCTTCGCCTACCTGGAAAATTTAAGCGTTTTTTTAGAACCTGAGCTGTTCAACAACTGGGAAGCCGCCCTGAGCTGGCGCTCCCGCCAGAATTGGGAAATAGAACTCAACTGGCACCGGCAGGCTGCCAGCCAGCTCATTGCACCGCTGCCGCTGCAACTCGACGACCCGGCTTCCCCCATTCTTCCCATACGGGTGTACGCCAATCAGGCAGGCGAGCTCCACTGGGAAGCCTGGGGGCTGAACCTGACCCGGAGGAACATCGGCACCAGCAAAGAAAGTTTTTTCAGCCTGCAAATCCAGCGCGGGAAGGGCAGGGAAATCTTAGCCAATAGCCTCGAACTGCCTTTTGTGCGCGAAATGCCCCGCTGGCTCGTCCAGGCAAATGTCTTTGCCAGAATAGCACGCGGCATTTATTTACAAATCAATCAGCAGTACCTCTCCGGTATGTATCATCGCTCGGTTACAAACCCCGGTGAAACAGGTGTGCAGACCGCACAGAATTACCAGTTTCCGTTTTACAACCTCGATTTAACCGGGCATTTCCGCATTACCGATCAGGTTCAGTTTATTTTTAAAATGAAAAACGTCACCAGCGCCAATTACGCGGGACTGAGCGGCGGCTCGCGCGACGACCTGCTGTACAACCCGCAACGCGGACGAACTACCTTTATTGGCTTATCTTACCGGATGAAATAAGACAACCATGAGCCGTTGGTTTTTTCTTTTTATGGGTTTTTTGTGGCAGCTGCCTTCCGGAATGGCACAATCCTGCATTGCTGAAGCGGTGGCACTGACCGATTCCGTTCGGGTAGCCGATGCCCTGGAGGATTGTTTGCGCACCGCCCGGCAAAACAACGATGTGGAAGCCATCGTTGCGGGTGCCGGTGCCCTCGCCATGCACTACAGAGGCAACCGCCTTCAACAACTGAGCTATTGGCTGGAAGCAGAACGCTACCTGAGCAAAAACGCCGACGGCACTGCCTCACACCGCCAAATTCTGCAACAAATCGCCGATGTTTACCGCGCTGAAGGCATTGCCGGAAAGGCCCTGAATTACTACCAGGCTGCCTGGAACCGCCTGCCCGGCGAACAATGGACCCCGGAACGGGAAACCCTGCTGAACGGGATTGCTGCCATGTACGAACAACTCAACCGCCCCCTTGATGCCCGAATTTCCTACGAAGAACTCCTGGCTTACTATACCCGAACTGAACAGCCGCAGCAGGTAAGCCGTACCCTTCAACAATTGGCTGCCCTGAGCGAACTCACCAGCCAGTACACAACGGCGCGCGGCTACTATACCCAATTGGAAAGCCTCGCACGCAGGAACGCACAACTGCCCGAACTGGCCGCCGCACTGAACAATATCGGCTATACGTACCACCGGGAAAACAAAACCGAGGACGCCTACCGCTATTTTCAACTGACGTATGAACTCCGCAGCTTCCTGTCGCCCAGGGAGCAACTCAACCTTTACCACAACCTCGCCATTGCAGCCTTCAACCGCAACGACGCCGACGGGGCGCTGAAAAAAATCGAAGAAGCCCGCGAAACCCTCCGGCCTTCCGAAATCGAACGGGCGAAACTCGACCACCTGGCAGCTGCCATCTGCCTGCGGCAGGGCGATTTTGTGCGGGCACTGCGCTACTTTGAATCGGCCCGCGACAAAGCAAACAAAGACCGGGCATTGCTCAGCCAGATCTACCGCACCGGCGCCGACATCCACCAGGCGCGCTACGAGCTGACCCAGGCCATTGACTACTACCAGCAACACATCCGCATCGAAGAAACGCTGGAAGCCGAAGCAGAACTCCGCAAACGGGAAATAGACCGGCAACTGGCACAGATGGAACGCAAGGAAAAAGAAATCCAGTTGCTGCTGGCCGACCAGGAAGTACAGGCTTTGGCCATCCGCCAGCTGCAGGCCGACAACGAACGCATCCGGATCAACGCCGACAAAGTAGCACTCGAAGCCGCCAACCGCGAAAATGACCTGCGCCTGCTGCGCCAGCAGCAGGAAATCAACACCATCCGGCTGCAAAACGAACAGTTGGCTGCCCAGCGCACCCGCTCCGAACTGAAACTGGCCAGCGAAGAACTGCGCAGCGCCCTGGCAGCCCGCAACCTCGCCGAAGTGACCCAGCAGGAAGCCCTCCGGCGGCTCGAACTGGAAGAAAAAGAACGCGACGCTGCCCGCCAGATCGACCTGCTGAACAAAGACAAAGCCATCAGCGAACTGGAACTGGAGCGCCAGCGCAATTTTCAGCGCTATGCCTACCTGCTGGGGGGCGCACTTGGCCTTATTTTGCTGCTGATTGGCGGTGCCTGGCATTTGTCGAGGCGCAACAACCGCCTGCTGGCCCGAAAAAACCACGAAGTAGAGGCCGAACGGCACAAATCGGAAGTTCTGCTGCTCAACATCCTGCCCGGCGAAACCGCCCGCGAACTGAAAGAAACCGGACAAACCACGCCGCGCGGCTACCCCGAAGCGACGGTAGTATTCACCGATTTCAGCGACTTTACCAACTTAGCCAGCCGCATGTCGCCCGAAGAATTGCTGGCCGAACTGAACGAGTGCTTCATCCGCTTTGACGAAATTGCCGAAAGCCACGGCTTAGAAAAAATCAAGGTAATCGGCGATTCCTACATGTGCGTGGGCGGCGTGCCCTCGCCACTGCCCAACCACGCCACTGCGGCCGTGGCCACAGCCCTGGACATGCAGGCCTTCATCGAAACCCGCCACCGCGAACACCTCGCTTCCGGGCGCCCCTACTGGCGCATGCGCGTCGGCATCCACACCGGCCCGGTTGTGGCCGGCGTAGTCGGCAAACACAAATTTTCGTTCGACATCTGGGGAGATACGGTGAATTTGGCCAGCCGGCTGGAAGGTGCCGGAGAGCCGGGCCGGATAAACCTTTCCGAAGAAACTTACGCGCTGGTGAAAGAGGCATATCAATGCGATTACCGGGGGGAATTGGAGGTAAAAGGGAAAGGACGGGTTGGAATGTATTTCGTGAGATGAAAGGCCGGAACAACAGGATAGCGCCCCCGTGCCTCAGGATTCTGGAGCCATTGCGGGCTTGTTTTCTTCAATTTAACTGGCAGTACATTCGGGAAATACCGGACCATAACAGCTGTAAAGCGACGGAAAGCTATACGCACGTAAGCACGAACAGCCTTCAAAAAATCGCCCCGCCTTTTGATTCTTTATGAAAAAGGATGATCTTTATAGGATTGATGACTAACCGATGCTAAGTAGCGGTTAGCACGTTGAAGTTCGATAGGTATGTGGTAGTGGGTATAAACGAGTTGGCAGCAAGCGTATTACGACACAACAGACATTGACACAAAAAAGAGAAACAAATTTTGACAGGGGAACTACGACATACAGACCATATTGCAAATGGACAGCGAGTAAACCTACACTCATTGCCGACCCTTCGCAAAGCCATAAGAGCCACTTTTTGCCAACGCACAGACCGATTAACGTGATTAAAAAAGTAACTTTGACCGATATAGATTTTAAATGATTAAAGAACAACAAATAGAAGATAGTTTAATAGCCAAACTGACTGACCTGAAATACAGTTACAGGTCGGACATCAAGGACAGGGCTTCACTGGAAAAGAATTTCCGTGAAAAATTTCAGGCTCTCAACAGAGTTAACCTGACAGACGCTGAATTTGCCAGACTTCGGGACGAGATTATCAATTCGGACGTTTTTGCATCGTCAAAACGACTTAGAGAAATCAACACCTTTACCCGTGAGGACGGAACGCCTTTGCATTACACGTTGGTAAACATCAAAGATTGGTGTAAAAACGAATTTGAAGTAATCAATCAATTACGCATTAACACCAGCAACAGCCATCACCGATACGATGTGATTTTGCTGATAAATGGAATTCCCATTGTTCAAATAGAGCTGAAAAGTTTGGAAGTAAGCCCACGAAAAGCCATGCAGCAAATTGTGGACTACAAAAGCGACCCAGGAAACGGCTACACGAATTCACTGCTTTGTTTCATGCAGTTGTTTATTGTAAGCAACCGTTCAAACACCTATTATTTTGCCAATAACAACCCTACGCATTTCAGTTTTAATGCAGACGAACATTTTTTGCCGATCTATCAATTTGCCAATGAAGACAATAAAAAGATTACGCACTTAGACGACTTTTCAGAAAAGTTTTTGAGCAAATGCACCTTGAGCCAAATGATAAGCAAATACATGGTATTGGTGGCAAGCGAACAAAAGTTGTTGGTGATGCGACCTTATCAGATTTATGCAGTTAAGGCAATTGTCAATTCCATTCAAGAACACAAAGGCAACGGCTACATTTGGCATACAACAGGAAGCGGTAAAACGCTGACTTCCTTCAAAGCTTCTACCCTGCTCAAAGACAATCCGAATATTGAAAAATGTTTGTTTGTGGTTGACCGTAAAGACCTGGACAGACAAACCCGTGAGGAGTTCAACAAGTTTCAGGAAGGTTGCGTGGAGGAAAACACCAATACAGAAACATTGGTAAGACGAATGCTTTCGGAAGATTACGCTAACAAAGTAATTGTAACGACCATTCAAAAATTAGGATTGGCTTTAGACCCAAACAACAAAAACAACTATAAAGAACGCTTACAACCGTTAAGCGACAAACGCATCGTTTTCATTTTTGACGAGTGTCACCGTTCACAGTTTGGCGAAAATCATAAAGCTATCAAAGAGTTTTTCCCGAAAGCACAACTATTCGGATTTACAGGAACACCCATTTTTGACGACAATGCAACCTACAAGCAAATTGACGGAACCGTTGGATCTTATGTAACCACCAAAGACATTTTCCAAAATCCGCTTCACAACTACACCATCACGCATGCTATTGAAGATAGAAACGTATTGCGTTTTCATATTGACTATTTCAAGCCTGAAAAAAACGTAACCGTTGGAAGCACGGAACACAAAAAAGCGGTTGCAAATGCCATCTTGAAAAAACATGATGCTGCCACACACAGCAAACGTTTCAACGCTTTATTGGCAACGGCTTCAATCAATGATGCCATTGAATACTACGAGCTATTCAAAGACATTCAGGCAAGCAAGGCCAAGGAAGATGAAAACTTTGTTCCGTTAAATATCGCTTGTGTATTTTCTCCACCTGCCGAAGGAAACAAAGATGTGCAACAATTGCAGGAAGATTTACAACAAGAGAAAGCCGACAACAAAGTTGAACCTGAGAAGAAGAAAAAGGCATTGGAAGCCATTATCAGCGATTACAACAAACAATACGGCTCAAACCATAAAATCACTGAATTTGACTTGTATTATCAGGATGTCCAGCAACGCATAAAATTTCAGAAGTTCAGCAATACGGACTATCTACGCAAGAATAAAATTGATTTGATGATTGTGGTGGATATGTTGCTTACTGGTTTTGATAGCAAATACCTGAATACGTTGTATGTTGACAAGAATTTGAAATTCCACGGATTGATTCAGGCTTTCAGCCGAACCAACCGAATTTTGAATGATACCAAACCGTACGGAAACATTTTAGATTTCAGGCAACAGCAAGCCGAAGTGGACATAGCCATTGCCCTATTCAGCGGAGAAGATACAGGACGAGCCAAAGAAATTTGGTTGGTTGATCCTGCCCCAAAAGTGATTGAAAAATATCAGGAAGCTGTGAAAGCAATGGCGAAGTGGATGGAAGACAAAAACATGGTAGCAGAACCGCAAGAGGTTTACAACATCAAAGGCGATACGGCACGTGTGGAGTTTATCAACCGCTTCAAAGAAGTGCAACGCCTGAAAACACAGCTTGACCAATACACCGACCTGAACGAAGAACAGAAAACAAAGATTGACGAACTGATGCCCGAAGAGCAATTGCGTTCCTTCCGCAGTTCGTATTTAGAGATTGCCAAGCAACTCAAAGAAATTCAGCAAAAAGAAGGCGACAAAGCCCCTTCATCTATTCAGCAATTGGATTTTGAATTTGTGTTGTTTGCTTCTTCGGTGGTGGATTATGATTACATCATGAACCTGATTGCCAAATACACACAAGGCACACCGAAAAAGCAGAAAATGACCCGTGACCAACTCATCGGTGTGTTGAGCAGTAGTGCCAACCTGATGGAAGAAAGGGAAGATATCATTGACTACATTAAAACATTGGAAGTTGGTAAGGCATTAAACGAGCATGAAATAAAAGACGGCTATCAAAATTTTAAGGAAGCAAAAATTGCCAAAGGCTTAGCAGAAATAGCCAACAATAATGGCTTGGAGATTTCGGCTTTGCAGCAATTTACAGATGCCATCATTAGCCGAATGATTTTTGATGCAGATAAACTTAGCGAACTCTTTGAACCTTTGGATTTGGGTTGGAAAGAACGCACCAAAAGAGAATTGGCATTGATGGACGAATTGACACCTATTTTAAAAAAGAAAGCCGAAGGGCGGGAAATTAGTGGATTGAAAGCTTATGATGTCTGAATCAGAATTTACAGGATGAAAGAATTTTCAAAATGATGGAAAAAGATCAATTGACATATGACATTATTGGATGTGCCATGAAAGTACATAACAAACTTGGCCCCGGATTTCAGGAAGTGATTTATCAGCGTTGTCTTACTATAGAATTAAAAAGAGCTGGAATATCGTTTGTAAGAGAGCAGGAGCATGTTATTTACTATGACGAAATTGAAGTTGGAACCAGACGAGCCGACTTTGTAGTAGATAACAAAGTAGTAGTTGAGTTAAAAGCATTGGTAAATTTAGAAGATGTGCATTTGGCTCAGGCAAAAAACTATGTTGTGGCTTATGATTTTCCAATCGGGTTACTCATCAATTTTGGCAGCCAGAGTCTTCAACATAAATTATTATTTAACCCGAAATATCATCCCAGGAATTCTACAAATTCTAAAATTCAGTAAATTTTGATTCAGACAAATGAGTAAGAACAACGAAAATAAATTGGTGCCGAGGCTGAGATTTCCTGAGTTTCACAACGATGGAAATTGGGAGGAGAAGTCATTGGGAGCAGTGGCTGAAAATATCATGTATGGAATGAACAGTGCAGCAGTTGAATTTGATGGTGAAAATAAATACATAAGAATAACTGATATAGATGAAGAAACAAGAATGTTTATCCCAAATCCTCTAACATCACCTGAAGGACTCTTGGAAGAAAAGTATGCTGTTAATATTGGTGATTTGTTATTTGCAAGAACTGGTGCAAGTGTTGGTAAATCTTATCTACACAAAAAGGAAAGCGGAAAAGTATACTTCGCTGGTTTCCTGATTCGCTTTACAATTAAGGATGCTGTTCCATATTTTATTTATGCACAAACACACACTAATAAATATCAAAAATGGGTATTAGCAACATCTGCTCGATCAGGGCAACCCGGAATAAACGCAGAAGAATATAAATCTTATCCGATTCAAATTCCAATTAACTATAAAGAACAACAAAAAATCGCTGCTTGCCTTTCGTCCTTAGATGAAGTCATCACAGCCGAGAGCCAAAAGCTGGAGGTGCTGAAAGACCACAAAAAGGGCTTACTGCAAAACCTGTTGCCGCAAGAAGGGGAAACCGTGCCAAAGTTTCGGTTTAAGGAGTTTGAGAAAGATGGGGAGTGGGAAGTTACTAAATTAAGTGAATTAGGATATTTAATAAATGGTCTTACCTATAGTCCAGAAGATGTTAGAGATAAAGGTTTATTAGTTTTAAGGTCGTCAAATATTCAAGATGGACTTATAGATTTAAAAGATTGCGTTTATGTCAGAGAGGATATAAACGGAGCTAACCTAACTAAACCTAAAGATATTATAGTGTGTGTTAGAAATGGCTCAAAAAGTCTTATTGGTAAAAATGCAGTTATTCCTGAAGGAATACCTTTTGCGACCCACGGTGCGTTCATGACGGCCTTCAGAGCAAATAATCCTGCTTTTGTCTTTCAGTTATTCCAATCAGACTATTACGGCAAACAAGTTAGATCAGATTTAGGTGCAACAATAAATTCAATCAATGGGAAGAACTTTATTAAATACGAATTTCCTGTTCCTAAAAATCCCAAAGAACAAGAGAAAATTGCTGATACCCTGTCATCAGTTGATGATTTGATAAAAGCACAAACTGAAAAAGTATTAGCACTGCAACTTCATAAGAAAGGCTTATTGCAAGGTTTGTTTCCAAATATAAATGAAGTAACTGAATGAGTGAAGTAATAAAATTTACAAACCTTAAAGCTATTGCCACACACTTCCGTAAGGACTTGACAGGCGACCACAGACCACTAAAAGAGTTGGTGCTTTTCTTTGCTCATAACGGCACAGGGAAAACACGCCTTTCGATGGAATTCAAAGAAGATGGTAAGGTATATGATGGTGAAGGCAATGTAACTTCAAGAGATACGCTTTACTTTAATGCATTTACAGAAGATTTATTCTCCTGGCATAACGACCTTGTAAATGACACAGACAGGTATTTAAAACTAAATACCGATTCGGTATTTTTTGACGGCTTACGAGAATTGGAGTTAGACGCTAAAATTGAATCCTTTTTTCATAATTACGTTGACTTGCAATTCAACATTGACTATGAAAATGCAACAGTTAGATTTTCGAGAAGCATCATAGTTGGAGAAACAGAACAAACAATTGAGAACATCAAAATTTCAAGAGGAGAAGAAACGCTTTTTATTTGGTGCTTCTTTTTAGCGATTTGCCAATTAGCCATTGACAAAGACCCTGCATACGATTGGGTAAAATACATTTACATTGATGACCCTATTTCATCATTAGACGAAAACAATGCCATTGCCATAGCTTGCGATTTAGCCAACCTTCTTACTACGGAGGGCAGCGAAATAAAAACAGTAATTTCAACGCATCACAGTTTATTTTTTAATGTATTGTTCAATGAATTTGGCAGAAAGGTTAAAAACAAACGCTACTTTTTGCATTTCAAAGATCCAAACGATTATGCTTTGCAAGACACAGGCGATACACCGTTCTTTCACCACATCGCCACCATCAGTGAACTCAAAAAGGTAGTAGAATCAGATAAAATCTTCACCTATCATTTCAATGCATTGCGAAGCATTCTTGAAAAAACAGCAAGTTTTTTCGGGTATGATAAAATTGATAAATGCATTCATGGCTTAGAAGATGAAGTTCTTTTTGAAAGGGCTTTGCAATTATTCAGTCATGGCAAATACTCAATTTTTGACCCACAAGAAATGATTGGCGATAACAAAGAATTATTCAAACGAATTTTAAACGGGTTTCTTGCAAAATACGAATTCCATTTTCCTGAAATCTTTAACGAACCAACTCCAGCAGCAACAGCATGACAGAAAATAATCAAACACAATTAGGCAATACACTTTGGAAAATCGCAGACGAATTGCGTGGAGCAATGAACGCTGACCAGTTCCGAGATTATATGCTTTCATTTTTGTTCTTGCGTTATTTAAGCGACAACTACGAAGCAGCAGCCAAAAAGGAATTAGGGAAAGATTATCCCATTTTGAAGGACAACGACAAGCGGACACCGCTTGCTGTGTGGTATGAACAGAACAAAGCCGATGTGGCAGAGTTTGAAAAACAAATGCGGAGAAAAGTTCACTATGTTATTGAGCCTTCTCATTTATGGAACAGCATTGCCGAATTGGCTAAAACCCAAAGCAAAGAATTACTTCATACCCTGCAGGATGGTTTTAAATACATCGAAAACGAATCTTTTGAAAGCACCTTTCAAGGTTTGTTTTCCGAAATCAATTTAGATTCTGATAAACTCGGTAAGAACTACGAAGAACGAAATAAAAAACTCTGTAATGTCATTCAGACCATTGCAGAAGGGATAAAAGCATTTGACAAAGGACAAAGTGTTGACTACTTAGGCGATGCTTACGAATTTTTAATTGGAAAATTTGCAGCAGGTTCAGGACAAAAAG
>JABWAJ010000042.1 GCA_013361075.1 Saprospiraceae bacterium
GACAATCAGCTCATATACGACATGGGTAAAGAAATTGCCCGCCAGCTCCTCCGCATTGGCATCCAGGTCAACTTCGCCCCGGTTGCCGATGTGAACAACAACCCCGGCAACCCGGTTATTGGGTTTCGCTCTTTCGGTGAAGACCGCAGGAAAGTTGCTGCCAAAGGCCTCCAATACATGAAAGGCATGCAGGACAATGGCCTTATGGCTTGCGCCAAACACTTCCCCGGTCATGGGGACACGGATATAGATTCGCATTTTGATTTGCCGGTCATCCGCCACGACCTGGCACGCTTAGACAGCATTGAGCTTTACCCTTTCCGGGAAATGATCCACCAGGGCATTGGCAGTGTCATGGTAGGGCACCTGCACATTCCGGTACTTGACGACCGCCCCAACCGCCCCACTACGCTTTCCCGGAACACCATTACAACCCTGCTGAAAGAAAAAATGGGCTTTGACGGCCTTGTTTTTACTGATGCACTGGAAATGGAAGGGGTCGCCAAACACCACAATCCAGGCGCTGTAGAAGCCGAAGCCCTACTGGCTGGCAACGATGTACTGGTTTTGCCCAAGGACATAGAAGCCTCTTTTCGCGAAATCAAAACCTACCTGGAAGATGGCCGTTTGCAACAAAACCAGCTCGATGCCAGCGTAAAAAAGGTCCTGCGGGCCAAATACCGCCTGGGCCTGACGCGGTTCTCTCCTATCCCGACAGCGGGTATAAAAGAAGACCTGCACACGCCATCCGCAGAGGCGCTGCGCCGGAAACTCATCGAAAATGCACTGACACTCGTCCGCAATAAAGGAAACAGACTGCCCGCAGGCAAAGCAGGAAACATTGCTGTACTGGCCATCGGTGCAAAAGAAAAGCCTGTTTTTTCAACTCTGCTAAACCAGGGTAATTCAAAGCTCCAGGCCGTCCTCGCCGCAGCTGATCCGCAGGAAGCAGAGCGAGCACAATTGCTTAAAGATTTGAAATCCAAATCATTAGTCATCATTAGCCTGCACGGCATGAGCAACAACATCAAAAAAGATTTTGGCCTTACGGCAAATGCCCGTACCCTCATTGCCGACCTGAACAAGCAAAACAAAGTAGCCCTGGTGGTTTTTGGCAATCCCTATAGCCTGAAGTTTTTTGATGAAATTGGCTGCGTACTCGAAGCTTATGATGAGGATGCCCTGACCCAGGAAGTTGCAGCACAGGTGGTGCTCGGACAGCTTCAAACAAAAGGTAAATTGCCGGTAACGGTTTCTGCCGTGAGCAAATATGGTGCGGGGGAATAGAAAGGAGGGCGAGGAGCAAAGGGCAATTTTGTTGCGTATAGGTTGATGCTTTCGTAAGCAATCAACTGATTTTACGGGATTGTAGTCGTTTGCTCCTTGCCCTTTGTCCCTTATGGCTGAACCCCAAATAGCGGGTTGCCGGAATCTTTAAAGCTTGCCCCTTTACCTCTTTACAAACCGTTGCATCGCCTGCCCGTTTTCGCCGTAAAGGCGCACTACATAAATGCCAGCTGGCAGATGCTGAACAGGCAAAGTCTGATCTCCGTTGGCTGAGCCTCCCGATACTTTCTGGCCCCGGGCATCGGTTATTTCGCAGGTATTCCAAAGCAAATCGGTGTGCAAAGTCAGCAGATCCGTGACAGGGTTTGGAAAAACAGAAAGCGGCGTCAGTTCTGGTTTCGTTTCGGCCACGTCGTTCACATTGCGCACATCAAATGCAATATTGCCCGGCGAAACGCCCGCCTCGAAACTTCCGGTAATATTGCCCGCTGCATCGTAAATAAATACCTCGCCGAAGGTAACATAGTCTGTTTCCGCAGCGTAGAGAAACGGGCCGGTTGGGTCGGCTGCCATGCCGTAAAAGACCTTGCCGTACTCGTTCAGCGCTACGGTACTCTGCGATGCCGGGTCAAATTTCCCTACCTTGGTATTGCCCAATTCCTGATACAAAATGGCGTCTTCAAACAAAGCAGAAGTACCACATCCGGAAGAAACAGCCTCGAGGTTGGTCGTCGTCAGCGAGGTGCCATCCAGGGCAATGGCAGAAACCGAACTGCCACTGAAATCCTTGTTGTTCAGGGTGTATAGTTTTTCCCCGTCGAACATGAGGTTGTCCGGGTTTTTTCCTTCGGGGCCCAGGCTGTAGATCTGCTCAACGGCATAGTCAGCCAGATTCACCACGGCTAATTCCCCTACTTCATTTCCAAAATCAAAACCGTTGTTGATGGCAATGTATGCTTTGTTGTTTAGGATCAATACGCCTTCGGTTGGATAAAAGATCCCCGATTCAGTGGTGGTCAACTCATGGACCAAAGCCAGCGTTTCGGCATCAAAAATCCGGACATAAGCGTCAAAATCAACCAAATATTCGCCACGTGTTGCAACGATCAGGTTGTCTGAAACAGCAATTTTTCGAATTCCCGGAACCGCCTGTGAAGCAATTTCTGCGTGTGTATTCCTGTCGAATTTGAGCAATTTGTTGTCTGCCGCGACGTAATAAAAATCGCCGTACACCTTTATGTCAGAAGCGAAACGTGCCCCTTCGATGGTGTTGACAGTAGTGTACACGCCGGAAGTCGGGTTGTAAGCACCAACCGTAACCGGCGTAACAATCTGGCTGTTTTGGTAATCGTAATACCCTTCATTGAGTATAAGTACCTGGTGTACATAGGTTTGGGCAAAGGCAGCTGGTGCGAAAGCAAGCGCGGCCAT
The DNA here is from genome assembly GCA_013361075.1 of Saprospiraceae bacterium. Classification (GTDB taxonomy): domain Bacteria; phylum Bacteroidota; class Bacteroidia; order Chitinophagales; family Saprospiraceae; genus JABWAJ01. The sequence goes on from JABWAJ010000042.1 coordinate 2,719, forward strand.
TCCAAACATCAAAAGCCGGATAAAGTATTTTTGCATAAATAGTTATTTGGCGCTGTGGAAAGCGCAGTTTGTAAATTGCAACCTTCTCCGGTTGATAAAAAAAGTAAAGAACTTGGTTGTGCAAATATAGACCTTTTGGAAAAGAATCAGGAACTCCGCTCCGGTTCTTCTTTCAAAATTACTTTCCATCCGATCCAGCCACTGATCAAATCCACTAAGGCGTGAACGAGCATGGAGAGCAAAATTGAATTGGTTAAAATATACAAAGCCCCAAACAGCAATGAAAAAGCAAAAATTTTCAACGAAGCCAAACGCCCCTGGTAAATGTGGAGGATCGCAAAAACCGCTGCCGACACCACCATGCTCTGGTATTTGGGCGATCCGTACGACAACGCTTGAAGGTAAGTCATCAAAAACCCGCGAAACAGAATTTCTTCACAAACCCCGGCAGTAAAGGCCATGAGTACAAACCAACGGAATTCCCAAGCATTAGCTGGCATAAAAGGAGTTCTTTCGCGCCACTGCGCCCGGGTTTCTCTCAACGCTTCCGGTGTTCCTGTCTGGTGCCAGGTATTCCAGGCGTAGGCCCCCCAAAACAGAACAATCACTCCGACAATTGCCCCCCATTGTTCGAGGTTGGGCAATTGCAGCCCCATTACCCGCAATGGATGCCCCTGCAATACCCATAAAACAAGCACCACGGCAACGATGCCCCACTGCAGGAGGCTATTGGAGAGGTACAGCATTTTTTTTTCGCGGGGACCAAAAACCATCCCTGTTACACTTCGGGTGCGGCGCGGCCGCAGCAAGGTGTACATGGGCGCCACAATCATCAGCAACGCCGCAATCAGGTGATCAAAAAAATGAATGGAGGTCATCAACAAAAGGTATATCGGGAAACAAGTATCGGAAATATATCTTTCAGAACTACCTTTGCCCTGCAAATAAACTTACGATGGAACCTGAAATCAACGATATCCGCCTCACCATGCTCAGCCACGGCACCGGCTGTGGCTGCAAAATTGCCGCCGGCACTCTGCACGAAATCCTCGCGGGGAGCGCCGGGAGCGGCGCGCACCCACAACTGCTGGTGGGCAATGCCCAAAAAGACGATGCCGCTGCCTGGGATTTAGGCGACGGCAATCTGCTGTTGAGCACGACCGATTTTTTCATGCCCATCGTTGACGACCCCTTCGATTTCGGGCGCATCGCCAGCACCAATGCCCTCAGCGATATTTTTGCAATGGGCGGGCGCCCCATTTTTGCCCTGGCAGTATTGGGCTTTCCGGTAGATAAATTGCCCATCCGGCAGGTACAGCGCATGCTCGACGGCTGCAAGGCTGTTTGCGAAGAAGCTGGCATTCCTTTAGCTGGCGGTCACAGCATCGACAACCCGGAACCAATTTTTGGCCTGGCCGTCAATGGCCTGGTCAAAAAGGAAAACCTGAAGAAAAATGGTGGCGCCAAGCCCGGCGACCTGCTCTACCTGACCAAACCTCTCGGCGTTGGCTTGCTGACAACGGTCGTAAAAATGGGCCTGTTGCCGGCAGATGAACTGGGGCCAGCGGTTGAGGTCATGACTACACTCAACAGCATTGGCGCATCGGTAGCGACCCTGCCGCAAGTCTCCGCCATGACGGACGTTACTGGTTTTGGGCTACTCGGCCATTTGTTCGAATTATGCGACGCTTCGGGCGTCAATGCGCAGGTGTACTGGGACCAGGTGCCCGTATTGGACAAAGTCAGTAAATTCCTGTACGCGTTCTGTTTGCCGAAAGGCGCCAACAACAACCTCGCCGCTTTCGGCCACGCCTTAGTGGAACCTACTGACGCGCAACGCTTTATACTTGCCGACCCACAAACGAGCGGCGGACTGCTGATTGCCGTGAATCCGGACGGACGCGGGGCATTGGAAGCCCTGCTGGGAGAAGCCGGGCTGTACGCCAAACCGATTGGAGAGGTGGTGGAACGGATGGAGGACGGCGTGCAGTTGTTTTTATAAGTGCAGGCAAGGCCGGGCAGAACCCGGCAAATAAGACACGCGATGCTGGAGCCGTCGAGCGAGCGGGTGCAGTTGTTTTTGTAAATGCAGGAACTACTCCGCAAAATGCTCCTGGTGCTTGCCCAACGCCAGTTCAGCCTCAAATGAATCAACAATTTTTTTGACCGTCTTCTGGTATTCCGGGCTGTTTTCACTGGCGTAGAGGTATCTGCTGAACGTCAGCGATTGCTCATCCTCTTTCAGGCAGACATCATATTTTTGCTCCCCGGAGGCAATGGTAAGCCGGCGTCCGGTGTATTCGTGGAATTTATCCTCCACGATATTGGCTTTGGTCCAGCCCATTTCTCTTTCCAAAAAATCCAGGAACGCGGGCAACATGGAGGCTTTCACAGGATAGAGCGTGTAATAATAATCCCGGAGGTCAAACCTGCCCGACCAGTAGGGCGCTTTGTCTAATTTCCGAAGTCGGAGCACGTCACCATTGACCATTTTTTCCCATTCAAAAAACTTTGCGAACCATTCGGGAGTCATGTCCCCCACGTTGGTCAGGCGCAATTCCTTGTCCTTAAATTTGACTGCGTAGCCGCTGTCTTTTTCAAAATCATATACAATGAGCGCATGTTCGGATTCAGGCAATTGATCGTCGGGCGTATTCCAGGATTGGAACTCCCCCCGAAAAACGATGCTGCGGCGGTCGGGCGAAAAAGCCAGGGCCCCGTGCGGCGAGGGGAAGGAATAGTTTTCGACAGCGCTGTTTTGGGCGTTGAATGGGCGTATTGCGCGGGTTTCCACGTCCAGCACGACGTGTTCGCCCACCATCAGCAAGCGCCCGCCCGCCAGCGTGTCCAATTTTTCCAGTTCGTCGGTTTCGCTTTTTGAAAAAACCTCCGTGAATTGGCCGGGTTGGCCGTTTTCGCTGTCTAAAAATTGAACCGAGGCAAAATCGTGGTGCTGCTCCAAAACCGGCTCAACGACGGGTACTCCATTTTTCAAATAAACCAGATACAAACTCTGGCTGCCCGCAAGCAACGTTGGGTCGGGAGCGCCGGGCAAGGCATAGACCCGCCACAAAAATGGCAGGCCGGTATTGGTTTGCAGTTCGCCGGGAAACTCTACGGGTTTGCCCTCGTGTAAAATCGAGTAGGCCAGATTCGTGTAGCTGACCATTTTGCCGTAGTTCATGTTGAACGATTTGCCGGTCATGGCCGTCACGCGGATGGTAAACGGGCCGTAGGCAATATCTTTTTCTACGTGGCTTTTTTTGTCCTGGTTCCTCATGAACAAGTACAAAACCAGCATAATCAGGGCGGTGATGCTGAGTATCATTTTCATTTTTCAGTAGCGGAGATTTCCCGGTCCCCGGACAAAATTGTTGATGAATTATGGCTTGACGCCATCAGGTTGAAGTGGAAAGGTCGAGCTTTCCGGCCCGGGGTGCAAATTTTTAAAGGTATTTTTATGGCTTTTGGAGGCACGGGCGGGATGGGTGGCATCACCAGGGGCAGCCACATGAGGCTGAAGCATTCAGGTAAGGGCATATAAAAATTGTTTTTATCTTCACCCTGAAAATTTATTTTTGTATTCGTAGCGTGTTAGCCAGAATGAAACAACAACTCCAAACCATCTTCGCCAATATCCGCGCCGACATCGCACGCGATGACATGCCCGCCGCACTGCGCCTGCTGCGCACACTGCTGAAGAACACGCCCCAACTCAATGACGTGCTGCAACAATCGGGGCGATTTCAGAACATCCGGCAGCAAATTCGCCGAGGCACGGTTAGCCGTGAAGAAGCGACAATAGAGCAAAACCGTATCCGCTACGGTGTGCTTGAACTGCTTGCTGACATCGAGCAGGAAGGCTTGCCACCTGCGACATTGCGTGAATTGCTCACAGCCGTGGAGCAGGAAAGCACCCGACCCGACCTGCGGGAGGAAGTGGAAAAAGCAATTTCTATTGTCAATAGTAAAAACGTGGTAGCCAATTCTACCATCACGGCGGGCGGCGACGTCCACATTGGCGACAAAACCATCCACACGGAAAGCGAAACCAGCAAACGATTGCGCTTGTTTCTTTTTCTTTTCGTGCCGTTGCTGGCATTGGGCTTTGCCTACTTGTGGTATCGCGCCCAGCCCGTCACCCTAACGGTGGCGATACAATATCAGGCAGCCAACCCCGATCTGGTTTTTACCAAAGGCACCATCACCCTGTACCACGGGGGCAAACCGGACATCAAAACCATAGAAAACGAGGCCATATTCACGGGCATTCAACGCGGCGAAAAAGTAAGCCTGCACTTTACTGCCGAAGGGTTTGTGCCCATGGATACGGTTTTGCTGTCCGACGAAACGCTTTTGCGCTTGCCTATCCGCCGCGACAACAGCCTCGCCCGCGTATTCGGGACGGTGCGCGACGGGCAGGGCAAGGCCGTCAGCGGCCTAACCATCCGGGTGCAGGATTTGACTACCCGAACGCTGCCCGATGGCTCGTTTTCACTCCCCCTGCCGCTGGAAAAGCAGCGCAAAAAGCAACGCGTTGAAGTCATAGAAAACGGAAAAGTCGTCTGGGACTACACCCAACCCATTATGGCCGACGGCGGGATCGAGATACAGATATAAGGATAGCATGTTAATTAACACATGTAGTATTAATAGATCAGTATATTGAAAAAAATCAAACGCAGGATTCCCCGTGTAGCACGCACCATGGCAGAGTGGGAAATCGCTATCCAAGATAAATTAAGGTAAACTCGGGCATTTTTTTAGGAACGGCGGACTAAAGCCCGCGAAACGAGGGGTGCCGTGCTATGTTCCGCGGGCTTTAGTCCGCCTTGTTTCCCCAAAAGGTACAAAATCTTGACCACGGTTGTTGCAAAACACTCGTTTTCAGATAGTAAATGCCCAAGTTCCCGTTAAATTAAAACAAGTACTTAACTTTAGGTTTACATGAAAAAACGCCTCCTTTTCATCGCACTCACGCTTTGTGCCTTCGCCGCCGAAGCCCAAAAAGAACAACTGTGCAAAGTCCGCGAGCAAAACTCTAAGCGCAAGCCCATTGCCAACGCTCAGGTCATCTTTGAAGATGCCCCCGCCGCCATCTCCCAGAGCGACGGCACGGTGCGCCTGCTGTTTCAAACCCTGAAGGCGGGCGAGTGGACCTTCAAAGTGGACATCAACCGGGCGGGCTACGAATTGGTCAATGAAAAAGAGGTAGAGAAAGTAAAACTCAGCGCCGATGGTCAGTTCGGCGTGGACATCATCCTTGCGCGGGCGGGTGTGGTGGATTCCGTCAAGGCCATCTATTACGGCGTATCCAATAAATCGCTGAAAGCGGGCTTCGAGCGCGAAAAAACCAAACTCCGGAAAGAGCGGGACGCCGCCCGCTTGAGCGCCGAGCAACACGCCGAACGCTTAGAGCAACTCAACACAGAATACGAAAACCAAAAAAAGAACCTCGACGACCTCTCCGAAAAGTTCGCCCGCGTCAATTTCGACGACGTAGACTCGGTGTACCAGCAAGCGCTCGAACGGTTCAAAGCAGGCGAGGTCAAAAAGGCGATAGATATTTTGGAAGCCATAGACCCGGCTAAGCGCACCGAAGCCATTATTAAAAAAGGCGTTTTTTTGGATTCGCTTTATGCCATTTATCAAAAAGAAAAACGCCAGCAAATCGCCAACCTCCGCCTCTTGGCGGATATGTACTCGGCCACTTTTGATCCTGCCAAAGCCGAAAGCCAGTACGACCAATTGCTGCGCTTGGACAGCACCGATCTTGAAATTTTATGGGATGCTGCGGAGTTTTACCAAAACAACCACCGCTACGACAAAGCCCTGCGCTCCTACCCGTTGGTCATCGCCCATCCAAAAGCGGAGGATTGGCAAGTGGCCAATGCTTACGGTTTCATAGGTGAAATGCACATCACCACCGGAAACCTGCCCGCCGCGCTCGATGCCTACACCAAATTATTTGAACGTTACGAAAAACTGTACCGTAGCGACCCGAAGCGCAGTTTTTATAAAAGTAATCTGGCCATTTCGTACTCTACACTCGGTTCGGTACACACGGCTTTGGGAAATTTGCCCAAGGCATTGACTTTTTTTGAGGAATACAACAGGATAGAAAAAGAACTGCACGAAGCCTATCCGCAAAATGTGTCCTTCAAAAACTGTTTGGCAATTTCGTACTCCACACTCGGCTCGACGCACACGTCTTTGGGCAACTTGCCCAAGGCATTGATTTTTTTTGAAAAATACATCGAACTGTCGAAAGAACTACACGAAGCCTATCCGCAAAATGTGTCCTTCAAAAACTGTTTGGCAATTTCGTACGCTAAACTCGGCGAGACGCACACGTCTTTGGGCAATTTGCCTAAGGCATTGACTTCTTTTGAAAAATGCAACGGGTTAGAAAAAGAACTGCACGAAGCCTATCCACAAAATGTGTCCTTCAAAAACGGTTTGGCCATTTCGTACTCTCAACTTGCATGCTATTATCGAGATAAAATGAATGATCTAGCCAAGGCACAGCCGTATTTCCAACTATGCCATGACATTTGGAAGGCAGTCTCAAATCAGTTTCCGGATTATCAGGAATTTAAAAACAATTTTGAGTGGGCGAAAAACGCCATATCGGTATTGGGGCAAGCCGCCGACCCCGTCTATCAACTCAACCAACGCATCCAAAACGAACCCGACATCCTCGCCCAATACCAGCTCTACACCGATCTCTGCGACACCCTGCGCCGCCGCGCCGCCCAAGACCCTGCACAAAAGACAGCCCTCGCCAATGCACTCAACAGCCGGGCCTGGACGGGTTTTTTCCTTAAAAAATTCGCCGCCGTCGAAGCAGATCTGCGTGAGGGACTGGCGCTGGGCACGGAAAATAAATACCTGCCCTCCAACCTCGCGCCCGCCCTGCTGCTGCAAGGCAAACAAAAGGAAGCCATGCAAGAATACAAAAAATGGAAAGATAAACCTTTCGGTGAGCAAGGCTACGCCACCTACCGCGAAGCCTTTTTAGGCGACCTGAACACCTTCGAAAAAGCGGGCATCATCCCGCCCGAAGTGATGCCGGGCGTGCAGGAGGTACGGAAATTGCTGGAGGAATAGGCGCCGGAATAAATCTCCATTCGACTGATTGATACTGATCCGGGGGCATTGCCAGAAGTTTTACCGCAAGGCCTACAATAAAGGGCACTACCCAGACGATTTTTAAGAAAAAGAACCGGAAAATGACAGAAAAAGAAGCACAAATACTCAAAAAATTCATGGACGAAAACCGTCCTCCCGAGGATATCCGGACAAAATTGGACATCGGCTATTCATACGAAAACAGGTGCATCGAACTCCACGAAATCAGGCCGGATTGGAAGGATAACAGCATTATCCGACACCATCCATTTGCCAGGATTCGTTTTGTCGAAACCCAAAAAGTATGGAATCTTTTTTGGCATCGGGCCAGCGGTAAATGGCAAGCTTATGAGCCATTCCCGGCCTCAGCCAATTTGGAGGAATTGTTGACCGTCATTCAGGAAGACAGATATGGGTGTTTCAAGGGGTAATCCTGCCTGTAAACAGTCCTTTTCTTTTTCAACCATCAACGCCCTCGACTAACCACGGGTTATTGAGAAGGTTTTCCCCCTAAAAAACCTTCTCATACAACTCCCGCTCCTTCTCCTCCAAATCAGGTTGTCTTTGATCCAGAATTTCAAACACATTTTTTTTGATGGTGTGTGCGATATCGCCTGTTGGCAGGTCGTTGCAGTCGAGGCCGAAGGGGTCTTCGATTTCTTCGCCCAGCAATTCCACGCCGAGCAGGGCAAAAAACAGCAGCATGGACAGCGGGATGGTGGAATAATGAAACGTGGTCAACAGCGCGAACGGCAGCATCAGGCCATAAGCCGAAATGAAAATTTTCAGGTACACCGCGTAGGAAAACGGGATCGGCGTCTTTTTGATGCGCTCGCAGGCACCGAGGATGTCCACCAGGGATTCGTGCTGCGCTTTGATGTTGAGGTAATCGCCTTCACTCAGGTCGCCCCGGCGGCGGGCCTCGGCAATCCGCTCAAAAATCTCTAGAGAAATCTGGTTGGGAATGTGGTCTTTTGCCTCGTAGGTTGCCCGTTCTGTTTTGGACAAAAAAATCAGTTTGTCGAGGTGGACGCCATTGCGCAGGTGCTCCACCAGGGAAATGCAAAAATTGGCAATGCGCACCGCCATGAAGTGGCGAACCTCCCGGTCTTCTTTAGGGAACATGGACTGGATGTAAATGGCTAAGTTCCGGCTGTTGTTTACGAGTGCGCCCCATTGCTTCCGGCCTTCCCACCAGCGGTCGTAGGCGGAGTTGGTGCGGAAAACAAGCAAAATACTCAGCATCACCCCAAGCAGGGAAAACACCCCCGTATTCATGTTGATATCATCGTGCCAATTGAAGTAGTCCATCGCGACGCAAAGTACGGTGGCGTACACGCCAATGCCAATTACACTGCGCACAATGCGCACCATCGTCCAGCTGGTCGCCAGGTGGCGAACGTCGCCAAACCAGTTTTGGTTGGTTTTGTAATAAATCATGGTTGCAACAGGTTAAATTTCAGCTAAATATTCATGGGTAAACTTAATGGCCATCGCGCCTTCGCCCACTGCGGAAGCCACCCGGTTCATGGCACCGGAACGCACGTCGCCGGCAGCAAAGATACCAGGTTGGCAGGTTTCCAGAAAGAACGGTTCCCGCGGATGTTTCCAGATTTTTTTGTAGTCGGGGTGCTGGCGCAAATCTCGGCCTGTGTAGAGGAACCCTTTCTGATCCAGCAGCAGGCGGGCGTCTAACCAATCCGTTACCGGACGGGCACCGATGAAAATAAACAAGGCGTCGGCCGATTCGGTGTACACCTCCCCGGTTTCTGTGTTTTGGATGCGCAGGGTTTCCAGCCGTTCATTGCCGTCGGCTTCGACAACCTCCCGGTTTCCGGCTACTTCAATGTTTGGAATGCTGTTGATCTGGTCAATCAGGTAGCTTGACATGCTGGAGGTCAGGTCTTCCCGACGGATGATGATGGTTACTTTTTCAGCAAATTGTGACAAATACACAGCCCCCTGGCCGGCTGAATTACCGCCGCCTACCACGAATACTTTTTTGCCTTTACAAGCCTGTGCTTCGGTCATGGCGGCGCCGTAATAAACACCGGCACCGGTGAACCGTTCGGCACCGGTGGCAGGCAGTCGCCGGTAATCCACCCCCATTGCAAGGATGATGCTTTTGGTGTTCACCACACTGCCGTCGGCGAGGATTAATTTTTTATAATTCCCTTCTATTTGAATGCTTTGAACGGATTGCGGAGAAACGAATTCAACACCAAAACGGGTGGCCTGAGCCAGGGCCCTGCGGGACAGATCAGAGCCGCTGAGGCCATTCGGGAAACCGAGGTAGTTTTCAATTCTGGAACTCGTACCGGCTTGTCCGCCTGGTGCCCGCCGTTCGATCAGCAGGGTTTTTAACCCCTCTGAGCCGCCGTACACGGCAGCAGCCAGCCCGGCAGGTCCGGCGCCCACAATAACCACGTCGTACAACTCAGAAGCAGCGGTGGTGTGTAAGCCCAATTTGGCAGCTACTTCCTGCAAATTGGGTGCCTGCAGTACACTGCCATCTTCCAGCAACACAGCCGGAAGTTGTTTAGGATCCAGCCCGTATAGCGCCATCATTTCCAATGCTGCCGGGTCGTTTTCAACATCCATCCAAAGGTAAGGAAAAAGGTTGCCCGCCAGAAAATCCTTGAGTGCGTGGGATTTAGGGGAGTACGGATAACCCAATACGCGAATGCCCTGAAATTCAGGAACAAAATGGCTCTGCCAGTCGTCGAGCAGGTCATTCAGCACGGGGTAGAGCTGTTCTGTGGGCGGATTCCAGGGCTTCATCAGGTAATAATCAAGTTGTACATCGTTGATGGCCCTGATGGCGGCATCGGTGTCGGAATAAGCGGTGAGCAACACCCGCTTGGCCTCCGGAAAAAACGGTTTGGCTTTTTCCAGAAAATCAACACCCTGCATTTCCGGCATGCGCTGGTCAGAGAGGAACAGCGCTACGGTTTCGCCTTGTTTTTTTAGTTCAGGCAAGGAGTCCAGCACCTCCTTAGCCGAGGTGGTACTGATGATTCGGTAGTCGTCTTTATAAATGGCCCGGAGATCCGATTTTAGGGAGCGCAATACCTGCGGGTCGTCGTCAACCGAAAGGATGATGGGTTTTTTATCTGCCATGTTTTGATGCATTTTACGATTCAACGGACGGGCGGTATGTTTCGCGGGCTTTAGTCCGCCTAAAAATATTTCTCGGCGGACTAAAGCCCGCGAAACATAGAAACATAGTGCCCGTCATGGATCATTTTGCCGAATTGTGTCCACGCGTAGACTTTAAAAGTTTGGTAAACGTCATATTACTCCACCGGAAAACAGACTGTAAACGTCGTATTGCCCGGCTCGGAATCCACCTCAATGCTGCCTTTGTGGTGCTCGACGATGCGGCGCACCACTTCCAGCCCCAGGCCTGTACCTTTGCCAATGCTTTTGGTGGTAAAAAACGGGTCGAAAATTTTCGACTTGATTTCATCCGGGATGCCGGGGCCGTTGTCGGTAATTTCCACGAAAACCCGGTCGCGTTTGGTGTAGGTTTTGATGTTTAAAACCCCGCCTTCGTCCATTGCGTCAATCGCGTTGTCCATCAGGTTGGTCCAAACCTGGTTCAACTCTCCGGGGAAGGCTAAGATTTTGGGCAGGTTTTCGCCAAATTCTTTTTTTACCACAATGGACTTGGTTTTCAACTGGTGTTTCAGCATCGTCAGGGTGGTGATGATGCCTTCCTGAAGGTCGATCTTTTCGCCATCTTTCGACCGATCCATATGGGAATAAGATTTGATGGAATTGATCAGGGCTGCGATCCGCCCGGAAGCTTCCTGAATTTCACCGACGAGCATTTCCAGACTCAGCGTACCTTCCAGCCAGGGCAGGATACTATCCAGATGTTTCCCGTCCACTATGTCGTGAATCTTCTCCAGGTCGGCTTCAGTCATGCCAAAGTCGACAAACGTTTCGGCGATGGTTTCAGCGTTCTCCACCTCCTGGTCTTCGAGCCAGTCGAGCAGGTCGTCTTTGAGCGATTCCCGCTGCATCAGCGTGAGTTCAGGGCGGGGGGTATTGATTTTTGAAAACAGAATGGCAATAATCTGGTCGGTTTGTTCCGGCGTAACGCGCATGGTCATGATCCGTTTGAAGCGCTCCGGGGTCTGATGGGTGCGTTGGTAAAGTTCCTCCACATTGCGTACGATGGAAGCCGCCGGGTTGTTCAGTTCGTGGGCCAGGCCGGCAGAGAGTTTACCGAGCGACATCAGTTTTTCGTTTTGCAAACGCGTTGCTGTAAAATCCCGGATGCGGTCAGACATCTCCCCTACCAGGTTTTGGGTCATTTCATAACTGACAGTGACCATCTCCGTGAAATGCTTTTTGTGCAATTCGAGCACATAGGTATCCCGAAGGGCCGTGCCGGTAGCCATGGCTTCTTTCATCCTCGAAAACGGCAGCAAGCCGGTAAGGGTACCCGTGCCCCACGTACCCAATTCGCGGTACTCGTTGCCCTGTTTAAAACGGGTAATGTATTCGCCATCCACAATGACCTGCATGTTCACAACTTGTTTTCCGGGATAGAAAAGTTCCTCTCCTTCTTTGTACAACAAATAATCCGACCGTTCAATGAGCCACTCCAGGTCGACATCGGGCAGGTTTTGAAACACATCAAAGGACCGGATCTGGTCAATTAATCCAGGCGTTTTTTCAATTAGATGCATGATGGGTGATCAAATTTTTTGATAAAAATTATTCCTTTCAAGTGATGGCTTTCTTTGGGGAATTCTTTCCCGCGAAGGGCGCTCAGGTCTCGCTAATGGGCAAAGGCAGGTGTCACGCTTTGCACCTTTGGCGGGAACCTTCTCACCAAATCTCAAACCACGCGGAAAAGCACGTCCGTAAAATATTCCTTGTCATCGAAAAACCAATCTTCTATTGTAAATCCGGCGTATTCAGCCAGCCATGCGATTTCATTTTGGTCGTATTTTTTGGAAAGCTCCATGTCTACGGCTTCCCATTTCCGGAAAGGAATTTCCAACTCCAGTGCTTCGATGCGCACCGTTTGTTGCTTTTCACTAACCAGATAACTTTTCATATCGCCGGTGAGCGGGTTGTACACCGGACAGTGGCGAAAAGCCGACAAATTGAAATCAGCCCCCAATTCCCGATTGATGCGGCGCAACAGGTTCAGGTTAAACTCCCGCGTTACCCCCTGTGCGTCATGGTAGGCCGCCAGAACGGTGTCGGGGTCTTTTTTCAGATCGAAGCCCACCAGCAGGCCATCGCCGGGGTGCATCTGCCGGCGAAGCTGGCGGAGAAAATCAGCGCCCTGATCCTGGTTCATGTTCCCGATGTTGGAGCCAAGAAACAACACCAGTTTTTGCCGGTCAGAGAGCCGGTCAATTGCCTGAAGGGCCGAAAAATATTCGCCTTCAACCGGCGTGACTGAAAGTTGGGGCCACTCTTTTCTGAGCGTTTCCTCCAGTTGTTCAAGCGCATGGCCCGAAATATCTATGGGGAGATACCCGAAGTCAGCATTTTTATGAAAGAGATGTCCGAAAAGAATTTGTGTTTTCAGGCCATCTCCAGCCCCCAGTTCGATCAGGTCAAATGGTCCATGGGCTAATTTCCGAAAAATCGCTTCGCCGTGTTTTTGAAAAATTTCCACCTCGCACCGGGTCAGGTAATACTCAGGGAGGTCCATGATTTTTTGAAACAACTGGTCGCCTGCCGCATCGTAAAAATAGCGCGACAAAAGATATTTAGGGGTGGCCGTCAGGCCCTTATGCACGTCTTCGGCAAAGGGATTGGAAAATGCATGGCGGCTATGTGATTCAGGTGAAACCATTTACTGTGAACTATGTGGTAAAAACAAAAACTACAGGCTTTTCGCCAAACGAATCCCCGTAAACTGCCACCGCTTATCCGTATGAAAAAAATTGCGGTAAGTAGCCCGGATATGGGACCGAGGTGTAGCCGCCGAACCGCCCCTGAGCACCATTTGGTTGATCATGAATTTACCGTTGTATTCGCCCAGAGCGCCTTTGAAACGGGGGTAGTTGGGGTACGGCAGATAGGCGCTCGACGTCCATTCCCATACATCGCCAAAAAACTGGGTATGCTGTGCAGCCAGGGGATGAAAATGCCCGTTTTCCAGAAAATTGGCTTCAGGTGGAATGCCGTTTTGGGTCAGTTTACAGGCGATTTCCCACTCAAATTCGGTAGGTAGCCGAAACCCTTTCCAATTGGCAAAAGCATCTGCCTCAAAATAGCTAAGGTGCGTGACGGGCAGACCGGGATTCACTTTTTCAAAACCATGCAGGGTATAATTCCACCATTCGCCATTGTGGTGGTACCAATAGAGCGGCGCTTTTTCCTCCAGTTGTTTGGCCCATTCCCAGCCTTCTGAAAGCCAATATTCAAATCGTTGATAACCACCGTCGTGCATAAATTCAAGGTACTCGCCATTGGTAATGAGCCGGTCCAGAACAGCAAAGTCTTCAAGATAAACCCGGTGAGCACTCAACTCGTTGTCCCAGCAAAAATCATCGCCACGGTGGCCGATTTGGTAAAGTCCGCTTTCGAATTCCAGCCAGGAGGCAGGGCGGCTTTGGGCGGCAGGACTCGCTGAGTTCTCCTGATAAACCGGAAAGAGCGGGTTATTGCCGAGGATGTATTTCAGATCGGTGACCAACAGTTCCTGGTGTTGTTGCTCGTGTTGCAGGCCAACTTCGAGGGTCAACACAAAGTCGTTATCTTCAAAAAGGTGGTTGTTATTTTCTAACAGAGCGCTGAGGTGTTCGTCCACATGCTGGCGGTAGCGGAAAATATCGGCTGCAGACGGGCGGGTCATGTTCCCTCTGTTGCTGCGCAATACCCGGGGGCCCTGGCTTTCGTAGTAACTATTGAAAAAATAATTATAGCCGGCATGAAAAAGTTGGTAACCGGGTTGGAATTTTGCAAGGATGAAATTTTCAAAAAACCAGGTCGTGTGGCCGAGGTGCCATTTGGGCGGACTGACATCCACAATGGGTTGTACCACAAAGTCTTCCGTTTGAAGCGGATGGCAAAGCGCTTCTGTCTGGCGGCGGATGTCCCGGAAACGTTGCACGAGGCTGGAAGTTGCAGATAAATGCATAAGGGCGACGATTATGGGTTCAAAGCGTTATGAAAATACACACGGACTTCCAAATTGTTCAAACACGCCCATGCACAATCCTGGACTGGACATAATCAGGTCGCTGCATTTTCGGGACTTGCGCCTCTTTTTTCCCGGCATCCCCCAAACGAACCCCTATACCTTTTTGGGCGGCAAATCAAAAGCCACAGCTTCGTGTTCCAGATGATCTCTATGCGAGCCATCGCAGAAGGGTTTGTTTTTTGACAAGCCGCAGCGGCACAGGCTGAGCAGGGTTCTTCCACCGAGGCCGTACGCATTCCCCTGCGGATCTACAATTTCAAACTCCCCTTCTACTTTCAGGGATCCATTCGAGTTGACTGTTATTTTGGTCGTTGCCATTTTTATTGGTGTTGTG
>JABWAJ010000592.1 GCA_013361075.1 Saprospiraceae bacterium
AAGCAAGGTAGTTGTTGGTTTTGTGGTCCAGCAGTTTGTCATCTACGGCAACGCCGGGCGTCACAACTTCTGTCACACCGCGCTTCACAATTTTTTTCAGCGGACTGGGTTTTTCCAATTGCTCACAAATGGCCACGCGATAGCCTGCCCTCACTAAGCGGGGCAAATACAGATCTACCGAATGAAAAGGAAAACCGGCCAACTCCACGTCACTTCCGCCATTGTTGCGTTTGGTGAGCACAATGCCAAGGGCTTTCGATGCGGCAATGGCATCTTCTCCGAATGTTTCATAAAAATCACCCACGCGGAACAGCAGTATGGCGTCAGGATATTTGGTCTTTACCTTCGCATACTGTTGCATCAGCGGCGTCACTTTGCTGTTCTCGTCGGTGGTAGCTGTTAAATTTTCTTTTGCCAAGATCCTTATGATTTTTCAAACTGGCCAAAGATAAGGAATATCGCTTTATCTTTGCGCCCGCAAACCTTTAAGGTTGCTAAGTGTTCAAAGAAAAAACTGCGGAAGTTATGGCCATCATGATTACGGATGAATGCATCAATTGCGGCGCCTGTGAACCGGAGTGTCCCAACAATGCCATTTATGAAGGCGGCGTAGAATGGGCAATTGCCGACGGCTCAACAGTTGAGGGCGTTTATGCGCTCGAAGACGGGAGGGAAGTAGATGTAAAAGCGAAACAGTCGCCTGTCTCAGATGATTTTTATTACATCGTACCCGATAAATGCACGGAGTGTGTGGGCTTCCACGAAGAGCCCCAATGTGCAGCGGTTTGTCCGGTAGATTGCTGTGTTCCTGACCCGGAAAGGGTGGAAAATGAAGAAATTTTGTTGGGAAGAAAGGCGAGGCTGCATTTATAGTAATCTCTGCAAATCTTGATTAACTTTGTTAAGAAATGCAGGCATACCATGCAGGCATCGTGTTTTGAAAGCTCATTTCACGCAACAACAAAGTTATGACCTTCCTTCAAATTGGGTTATTGCTCGTCCTCATCCTCTTATCCGGATTGAGAATTGCCCAGGAATATCAGAGAGCTATTGTTTTCAGATTGGGAAGATTTTCGGGCACCAGAGGCCCCGGGTTGTACTGGATCATCCCAATTATTGAACGCCAGCGTACGATTGACATCCGAACCAAAACCGTTGACCTGGAGCAACAGGAAACCATTACCAAAGACAGTGTCACCATTAAAGTAAATGCCGTACTTTGGTTTAGGGTAACCGATCCTGAAAAGGCAATCATCAAAGTAGCGGATTACAATTCGGCGGTTTATCAATTTTCTGTAACAGCCCTGAGAAACATTATCGGTCAGCATTTATTGGACGAAGTGCTGAAAGAGCGGGAGAAAATCAATGCTACTTTACAACAAATTGTTGACAGTGCTACTGCCCCGTGGGGAATACAGATCGAAATGGTGGAGATGAAGGACGTTGAAATCCCGTTGGCCATGCAACGCGCCATGGCGCGCGAGGCTGAAGCCATCCGGGAAAAAAGAGCCAGGATCATTAAGGCTGAAGCTGAACTGGAGGCCTCCATTAAGCTGACCCAGGGCGCCAGACAAATGGAAGACAGTCCTTTTTCCCTTGAATTGAGAAGAATGCAGATGTTGTCAGAAATCGGCATTGACAACAATACTACTACGATCATACTGATGCCTTCCGAATTTACCAATGCAGCCAGAAGTTTTGTAGAGTTGGCGGAGCGGCAAAAGAAGGGCAAGGAATGACAGGGTGTGATTCTGGCTTTTTAGAACCCAAAGCTCACCCGGTGCATTCAAAAATAATAGCCCACTGACAATACCGCATTCCTGTTGAAAATCCGGTAGCCGTTGGATTTATCGGCCTGATTCAACAATCCGTAATTTCCGGATATACCCACATTCCAGTGCCGGGCAACCTGATAACGCAATCCCGCGCTTATGGCAAGGTCCCAGGGCTGGAAGCTTTGTTTGGCTACATATTGAGCTTTATTGCTGAAGTACCAGGAGGATTGATCCACAATATTGCCTACTCCCACACCAGTTGTCGCGAAGTCTGAGTCGCTGTTTTTGCTTTCGCGAAAAGCACCCAGAAGATAGGCTACCTGCACTCCACCCTCTACACGCCACCGTGCATTCAATTTCAGAGAAAGCGATAAGGGGATTGCAGCATAGTGCATCTTTAGTGTACTGCTGATTGCTGTATCCATATCCGTTGCAGGACTGGTCGACATTTCCAATGGGTTGAAGGGATCTTCCTGGACGTCAGCGAAGCTTTCCCGTAAGGCTATCCTGTCTGTTGTAGAAACCGTCTGCCGCTGAAAATCGTAACGGAGTGCTCCGTGTAACGCCAGGTCATCTGTAATTGGCATTTCTGAGGTCCAGCCGGCGTGAAAACCAGTCAGGCTTGTAGGAAAAGAGGTAATCCCTCCAATTTCCGGGCCGTGGCGCCACTCGCGTGGCAATTTTCCTGAAGGAATCACTTTGGCTGGAAAGCCCTCCGTCTGGGTCGGTAAGATGTCAAAATCTCGTCCTGGAAGTGGGTTGAACTGTGCTATTGCAGAAGAAACTACAGGTTCGGGAAGTAGGGTTGGCCCAACCTCAGTTAAGGCAGGAGAAACCTGATTTTCGGCAACAGTATTTTGGCCTTCGGTTGCCTCGAATAGTCGGGCATCCGGCAGGTAAGCGTTGCTTTTTGTTGCCTGAAGAGGGAGTCCGGACGCACTGGAAATCAGAGATTTAGGAGCTCCCATGGATTTTGAAAGGCTGCTTTGGGCAGAACTTAACGCAGATGCGCCCTCAGCATGTTGGATCGATGAAGGAGGGGCGATTTGGTTCATGTCTGCACCAGTTTTTTCCGGAGACATAACTTCTGCGCCTCGCAACGATTCCGATGCAGCGGCCTTTTGTTCGGCAACCAACCCTGAATTGATTTGTCCTGCTTTAAAAACATGCTGGCCAATCCACCAGGTACCGGCAATGGTCAGCAAAAGGGTTGCTGCAATGCCGGCAGTACTTGACCAAAGCCAAAAAACAGGCCGTTTGCGGCGTTTTTCCGCCACAGGCATTTCCGCATCCAGAAGCTGAATCATTTTTTCCCAGCCTTCATTCGCCAATTGTTCGTTTGTGTCTCTTTTATCCAGCATAGTTGGATTGATTAAAGTCCATGTTAATCCACTGTTTCAGTTTCTTGCGCGCTGTGGCAAGATGCCATTTGGAGGTGCCTTCGCTGATGTTGACTCTGGCGGCAATTTCTGCATGAGACAAGCCCTCAATGGCGTACAGCATAAATACATCCCGGGTAGCTACCGGCAGTTTTTCTACAAGCTTGAGTACGTCTTCTATGTAAAGGCGGTTGAGTGCCGATTCCTGAACAGGCGCATCGTGATCCGCAACGTCTAGAAAGTAAACTTTCTGGGAG
>JABWAJ010000593.1 GCA_013361075.1 Saprospiraceae bacterium
GCAATGGATGCCATTGCCAATTTGCTGTTCTTCTTTGCCATAGGCTCTGATCTGGTTGTTTTTGATCAGGCAATTTTTCCCGTATTGAATGTAAATTCCAAAAAAATTATCTTCCAGGATGTTGTTGCTGATCGTTAAATGATGCCCATTGTACACTTTAATGGCACCGGGGTCATCCAGTGAAGCAAAGCCGGAATGCTGAACCCGGAAACCGTCGAAAACAACCTGGTTTGCTTTGATGGATACGACTTCAAATTTTTTTTGGCCGTCCAGCACAGGATAGTTTTTCCCCAGCACCACCAGTGATTTGTCAATCAATAAGTTACCCTCTTTGTAAACCCCACCGTGCACCATCACCGTATCGCCTGCATGAGCCTGGCGAATGGCTGCCTGGATTTGCCTCACCGGAAATCCGGCCCCTACGTGGATGGTTTTTGAGCAGAGAGGAAAACTGACGTGAAGTAAAATGACCGCAAAAATTAGTAGTTTCATAGCTGATTGCGTTGAGATCACTCCTGATCAAGGTTTGGCCACCGGACGGCAGTTGCTTCAAATTGATGCTGGTATTTTTTTGCACTTTCAGGGTCTCCAAATGCAGCAATATTGCCACGCATGGGGCTGGCGATCTGTACACTTTTGATGAAAAACGCATGTTCAACCGGAATCAGGGTATTGGATTTGGTGAAATCTGCAACATAAAACTGCCTGAATCCTGTTGAGGCGTTTTCATTTTTGTAGTGAACCATACAGGAAATGTCATCAAACTTATATACCCGGCCTTTTTGGGTAACCAGGGCCGCGCCAAACCTGCCATCTGCAATGGTCATTTTGCAGAAGTCGCAGTTGTCAGCATTCAATTTTATGATGGGTACGTCGGCACCACCACAGGAGGCGGAAGAGGTTGCCAGTATGGTGATGGCGAATCCAATAACTTTGTTTTTTTTGAACTTATCCACCAATTTGGCTTCCAGGGCTACTGCGAACATCATCAGTACCCCACTTACAATGAATAGCCAGCCGCCGGCGTCAGGAATGGAAAAAGCGCCAAAATTGAGCAACTGCTTGTAGCCAATCAGGGGAGGCTGGTAGGCCATACCAGGGACAATGATGGCTGCGTTGGGGTCCAGATTGTGACCATAATTGTAATTCCAGCGATAAAAATCGGCCATTGCTGCCACACCGAACACAACAAACAGCCCCAGAAAAAAATACAGGAGTTTTTTATTCCCGAAAGCAGCTACCAGCAAGGCACCCAGGGCAAAAAAACCAATGAGATAGGGCAGGATGGCAAATTCCGGAAAATCTTCTGTGTGTAATGTTTTCATACCAATGTAGTGGTTCAATCCATTAATGATCTCTACCTGACCACCAAGCTTATGCGGGAATATTTGGAGCATGAGGCCTTCAGGATATTGTGGTGCTGACAACTCTATGCGCCAAAGGGGAACGAAAATGGCCACGCTCAAACAGATTGCACAAATTGCAAGCAGGATTTTAGATAAGGTTCCCAGGTTTTGATTTTCGTTCCTCATTGTCTGTAAGGATAAATGCTAAAAAAGGATTGCGGCTGACTGTGGCGTGTTTTGGGGGTTGTGTAATAAGGAGCAAGGCTTGTCCCTTATTACACAATCCCTCTCTTGGTCCGGTCACCACACAGAGCTTTGTTTTATTGAACCGGGTCCGGGCCGTTTTTGCCCAGGCTGAAACTCAGCGGCACTTTGCTGCCTGCCGGCGAAACCCGGATATAACCCTGCATTTCCTGGTGCAGCGCACTGCAGAAGTCGGTGCAATACATCGGGAAAATACCAACCCGGTCAGGCACCCATTTCAGGGTTGTGGTTTCGCCGGGCATGATGAGCAATTCGGCATTATTTGCACCTTTAATGCTGAAACCATGCGGTACATCCCAGTCCTGTTCCAGATTGGTAATGTGGAAATAAACCTCATCACCCAGCCGGATGCCTTCGATGTTATCCGGCGAGAAGTGGGAACGTATGGAGGTCATTTTTACATGCACGGTATTGCCGTCTCTGGTAACGGCGGTTTCAGTTTCGCCCTTAGATACGTAGGGGTGTGCGTTTTCTGCGATTTTAAATATTTTCACTTGTTTGTCCCGGATCAGGTTGGCCGGACAAGCTTGTGCGTAGTGTGGTTCGCCAATGGTCGGAAAATCGAGAATCATTTGCATTTTATCGCCGCTGATGTCGAACAACTGGGCGCTTTGTGCCAATTCGGGGCCTGTTGGCAAATACCGGTCTTTGGTAATTTTGTTGTAGGCGATCAGGTATTTGGGAGATGGTTTTTTGCTGTCGCCTCCCGGAATGCACAAGTGACCAACCGAATAATAAGTGGGCACTCTGTCTAACACTTTCAAATCCTGCAAGCTCCATTTAACGACTTCCGAAGAAACAAAAAACGTAGTATAAGCATTGCCTTTGCCGTCAAATTCGGTATGCAGTGGGCCTAAACCCGGTTTTTGCACTTCACCGTGCAAGGCAGCTTCGTATTTGATCACCGGAATGCCTTCATAATCGCCATCAAATGCTTTGTTAGCAATGGCTTGTTGCATTTTATCAAAACTGAATACAGGGATCAGTGCGGCTAATTTTCCGCTGCCCACGATGAATTCACCCGTAGGATCCACATCACACCCATGCGGGGATTTTGGGCAGGGGATCATGTAGCAAATATCCTGCAACTCTTTGGAATCCAGCACCAAAACCTCTTTCTTTATTTCAGATTTGGCCGTATGTGTTTTTTCGTCCCAGGTATTGTGGGCATAAGAAACCGGGACTTTTTTGCCTTTTCCTGCTTTGATGTATTCCTCTGCTTTTTTCCAGTTCACGGCCATGATGAAGTCTTTGTCTTTTTGGGAAGCATTCACTTCCAGCAGGGTATTGGCTTGTTCGGTATTGTAGCAGGAGAAGAAAAACCAGCCGTGCGATTTGCCTTTCCCTGCATGGCTCAGGTCGAAATTGACACCGGGGCACTGGATTTGAAAGGCAAGGTCCATGTTACCATTGTCTTTATTCACACTGATGAAACTAATGTGGCCTTTAAAATTTTGTTTGTAGGTGTTAATGGGCACATCGCCGTTGGCATTGTCGGCTGGCACACTGAACCGGGTTCCTGCAACCACATATTCCGTATTTTCGGTAATGAATGGCGAGGAGTGGTTGCCGCCGCTATTGGGCAGTTCAATGATTTCAGCAGTGCGGAAAGTGGTTAAATCAATACGCGCCACACGGGGTGTATTGTTGCCATTGCCAAACAACCAGCGCCCGTCGATTTCACCATTGGTTTGCGACAATTCGGGATGGTGGCCCTCCGCCTCCGCGAGGGCGCCGACCCGGTCGACGAAGCCGAGGGCCCGCGCGAAGTCGGGGAACCGGAACTCCCGCCGCAGGCGC
>JABWAJ010000043.1 GCA_013361075.1 Saprospiraceae bacterium
AGGCGGGACGTGGATGACAGCGGGCGAGACGCCGGCGGCGGCGTAGACCTCGGCCTCGACGGGGCGGTCGCCCCCCACGAAGTGGCACTGCCAGCGAGGGTCGTGCGACTTCAGTGCCCGGGAGACAGCGACCGCGGGCCAGATGTGGCCGCCGGTGCCGCCGGCCGCAAAGAGAGCCCGGGGCGGGTCAGCCGGAGCGGGGAACGCGCCGCCCATGCAGCCTCTGCCGGTGATGGGTGATGTTCATGAGAATGCCGATGGCGGCCATGTTGACGAGGATCTGCGAGCCGCCGTAGGAGATGAAAGGCAGGGGGAGGCCTTTGGTCGGGGCAAGGCCGAGGACGACGGCCATGTTCACGAGGGCCGGGATGCCGATCATGAGCGAGATGCCGCAGGCGAGGAGGCTGCCGAAGAAGTCGGGCATGCGCAGGGCGGTGATGAACCCCACCGAGACGATGATGAGAAAGACGGCGATGACCGAGAGGCAACCGACGAGGCCGAGCTCCTCACCGATGTTGGCGAAGATGAAGTCCGTGTGCCCTTCGAAGAGGTAATCGTACTTCTGCAGACCGTGGCCGAGGCCCCGGCCGAAGACGCCCCCGGAGCCGATGGCGATGAGCGACTGGTTGAGCTGCATGCCGAAGCCGCGGGCGTGAGTCTCAAGATCGATGAAGGCGAGGAGCCGCATCATCCGCCACTCGGAGGACAGGAGCATGAAAGCGAGGGCCGGGATGGCCATGAAAACGAGACTGAGCAAGTGGGAGAGGCGCATGCCGGCGACGTACCACATCAGCCAGATGACGAGGCCGAGGACGAAGGTGGCCCCGAGGTCCTCCTCGAGCACGATGGCGAGGAGGAAGATGCCGGCGATGAAGGCGGCGGGGAGGAAACCGGTGGTGAAGGAGCGGAGCTGGTCGCGCTTCTTGTCGAGGATGTCGGCCATGAAGATGACCATCGCGAGCTTGGCGAGCTCGGAGGGCTGAAACGTGAACCCGGCGAAGCCGATCCACCGTGTCTGGCCGTTGACCCGCTTGCCGATGCCGGGGACGTAGCACAGCAGGAGCAGGACGAGGCTGAACAGGGATACGGGACGGAACATGGCGGTGGCCGGAGGGAGATGCCGCCATTCAACCATGTCGGCACCGCTTGTGCAGGCGGAAACAGAGCTTCTTTCCCCGGGCTATTTCGAGCTGGCCGGAGAGAAAGGCAACGGCTTCGGCAAGGCTGCTAACCGGGATGACTTCGACGGCGTCGACGACGGCGGCTTCGCGAGCGCTGGCGGCGGGAACGATCAGGCCGCGGAGCTTTTTGTGCTCACCGGTCGCGTCGAGGCTGAATATCTGCGCTACCTGGAACGCAGCGACTACGCTCCCTTCATACCCACCAGTCACGCCGATGCCAAAGAAATGCTCGCTACAGCAGAAACCTTTATTGCTAAAATGAAAGAAGTCGTTAAGAATTATCCGCGCTCGGCTTCTTTGGAAAATGAATCTCCTTAAACGCCACTGCCTGCTCTTGCAGCGGCGCCTCAATCGCCATACGCTCGATGCTATAGGAACTAGCGGTCATAGGCTTTGCGGCTGAAAGCGAGAGATGTTATGGAGTATGATAAAGACAGAGTGGATGAAATGGTCCGGCCCTGCTCTATCTCACCAGCTCTCACGATAAATATGGTACCAGGGCATGGAAGGGTCTGGATTGGGGAGTGCTGGACAGGTTATACCAAAAAGGATACATTGGCGATCCAAAGGGAAAATCCGCGTCAATGGTTGTGACTGAAGCAGGGGCAAAACTTTCAAAAGAGTTATTTTTCAAATTTTGATCGAGCACCAGCACGTTGTAATTTGTCAGCGGGTTGGTCATGATCTCGCGTTCTATTCCTTCCGAGTCGCGCACCCGGGCATGGGTTTGTCCGGCAGTGGCGTTGAAGAACCCAATTCCCAGCCCTTTTCCGGTTCTGCCCGATATTTTTGTTGCATTGTACAGTTGCGACTGCTGCGGATTGTCGACGATGACCTCGCCGTCCCGCATCTGGCTGCTTACGTCTCCATAATGCAGGGGCTGGCCACCGATCCGGCGCGAATAAAACCAACCCCCTTTGTTAAACAATTCAGTGCCTTCCATAAAAAACTGCCGGTTTTCATTGAATTGAACTTCAAAAGGCGAAAGGTTTAGAACCTGATTATCGGATTGGGCTTCTCCAAAATCAGGGATAAGGGTCATGTCTAAAGTAAAAGCATCGTTGATGCCGTATTTGATGTCCATGCCGCCATTGAAAGATCGGCCATAGCTGTTTTTGGGGTTGCTGTTTTTATCGTGATACCACTCCGTGTATCCGGCAATATATGGATTGGCCTGGAGCCGCACGGGAGAGCGCACATCCCGGATGTTTTTCAAAAGCCCGCCCTGGTTGAGAAATCCGTTTTGCAGTGGGTCAACTTCGTTCCAGTAACTGCGCTGCTGGAGGCGTTTAAAGCCCCTTGCAAAGTTGACCTGCCAGAGTTGCTCCTGAGTTTTTGGAAAACGCAATGCAGAAAACGGAATGCGCATTTCTGCAACCCAACCTTTGTCGGTGATGCGCGCTTCAGCATCCCACACGGCATCCCAGTTGACGTCTTCACCGGGCACCACGTTCCAGTTGTCGCTATTGTTAGGCGTAATTTTTGCATCAAACTGAATACCGGAAGCCGTTACAATGAACATCAGCCCGTTGTTGCCGTCGCGGTAGGTGTCAATGAATACGCCAAACCAGTCCGTGTTTCCAATCTGGTCGCGTTGCGTCAATTCGCGCAAAATGCTATCGGGGCGCGCATCATGGAGCGTTGCTGCAATATAAACCGCATTGTTATCGTACAGCACCCGGACTTCGGTGTCGTAAGTCGGTGTTGCTCCTGGCAAAGGAAAAGCCTGCACAAAGCCTGAAGCAACGGATGCGGATTGCCAAATTTCTTCATCCAGTTCGCCATTTACCGAAATATGGTTCTGGATGCGAAAGGCGTCGAAAGATTTTTTTTCTGCGTCAGCATATTGTGCAGCAGCAGTAATCGCGATGCTGCTCAACAGCACCAATAAGGAGAGATGTTTCATATCGGGTGATTATTTTTGCCTTGACTATATTGTGTTGGGAACAACCCATTTTCACGTCAAACCGCACGTAAAGTTCGGTTTATTATTAAATCATGCCATACCCCTTCAGGGGTGGTTTTTGAAGGTTGATTTGTACCAGAGCAGCGTTTGAAATGTTGAAAAAGGAGAGCATAGTATGTCAAATAATCCTAATTGACAATCCGAAAGACGGTTAGTTGCACCCATCCGTCCAAATAATGTGCATCCTGAAGCCGGTTTAGACTTTTTTGCACGTTCCTGAAATCGCGTGCCCCACAAATTTTACTTAACGTATAAAAATCGCCAATTTGGCGCTATCATTCAAGTTCAACACATGACCTACGATAACTTCACCATCAAAGCCCAGGAATCTATCCTGAAAGCCCAGCAAATTGCAGCCGAGCTTAATCAACAGCAAGTGGATACCACCCACCTGCTGAAAGGGGTATTGGCAACGGACGAACACGTAGCGACTTTTCTGCTGCAAAAAATGGACGTCAACATTGAAACCCTTAATCGGAAGCTGGATGAAGCCATTCGCGCCTATCCACGCATAACAGGATCAGAAAAACAGTTCCTGACCAACGAAGCTAACCGCGCACTCAGCACGGCCAAACGCTTGTTGCCCGCTTTCGGCGATGAGTACATCTCAGTGGAAATGATCCTTTTAGGTGTGCTGTTGGGGAATGACCGGGGCGCGCGCATCCTGAAAGATTCAGGCGCTACGGAAGAGGGATTGCGCTCGGCGGTGGAAGAATTGCGCAAAGGCAAAAAAGTAACCGATCAAAGCACGGATAATACTTACAACGCGCTCAATAAGTTTGCAGTTAACCTGAACGAGCGCGCCGAAAGCGGTAAACTTGATCCGATTGTAGGTCGCGATGAAGAAATCCGTCGGGTGCTGCACATCCTTTCACGCCGCAAAAAAAACAATCCGCTGCTCATCGGAGAAGCCGGAGTAGGCAAAACCGCCATCGTAGAAGGCATAGCCTGGCGGATCATCAAAGGGGATGTGCCTGAAAACCTCAAGCGCAAAAAAATATATACCCTTGATCTGGCAGGATTGGTCGCAGGAGCCAAATTTAAAGGGGAGTTTGAAGAGCGCCTCAAAGGAGTCATTAATGAGGTTTCCGGCTCAGATGAAATCATCCTGTTTATTGATGAAATACACACCCTCATCGGAGCAGGCGGCGGTTCGGGGGCTATGGATGCTGCCAATATCCTGAAACCGGCACTGGCCCGCGGCGAATTGCGCACTATTGGTGCCACCACACTGGACGAATATCAGAAATATTTTGAACAGGACGCTGCTCTCGTGCGTCGTTTTCAAACCGTGCTTATTGACGAACCCAGTATTGAAGATACCATTTCTATTCTGCGCGGCATCCAGGAAAAATATGAGGTTTATCACAAAATCGGCATTCTCGATGAAGCACTTATTGCTGCAGCCGAGTTATCTGATCGCTACATCAGCGACCGGTTTTTGCCTGACAAAGCCATTGATCTGATTGATGAAGCTGCTGCCAAACTGCGCTTAGAGTTGGATTCCGTGCCGGAGCAGGTGGATGAGTGGGAACGCAAAGTGCGCCAGTTGGAAATCGAGCGCGAAGGCATCAAGCGGGAAAAAGATGAAAAAAAGCTCGCCTCCATCACCGAGCAATTGGCGAATGCCCGCGAAAAACGCGACTCTATGCGTGCAGCATGGAACAACCAGAAAGAAATTGTAGATACCATCCAGGACATCAAAAAGCGGATGGAAGAATTGGAAATGGAGGCTGAAAAAGCAGAACGCAACAGCGATTTTGAGGCTGTTGCCAAAATCCGCTATGGTGAATTGCAGCAGCTTCCCGTCATGTTGAAAGTTGCAGAGGAAAAACTGGCACAACTCCCGGAAGACAGCCGGTTTACCAATGAACAGGTTACTGCTAATGATATTGCCGGTGTTGTAGCGCGCTGGACCGGGATCCCGGTAGCACGGATGATGCAAAGCGAAAAAGAAAAATTGCTGCATTTAGAAGCAGAAATCGGCAAGCGGTTGATTGGTCAGGAATTTGCGGTTCAGGCTGTAGCCAATGCCGTTCGTCGCAGCCGCTCCGGTTTGCAGGACGGCGACCGCCCAATTGGCTCGTTTATTTTCCTGGGTCCAACCGGCGTTGGCAAAACAGAGTTGGCCAAAGCCCTGGCAGAAGTGTTGTTCAATGACGAACACGCCATCATTCGCATTGACATGAGCGAATTTCAGGAACGCCATGCTGCATCGCGTTTGGTGGGAGCTCCTCCGGGGTATGTAGGCTATGAAGAAGGCGGAGAACTTACCGAATCGGTACGCCGGAAACCTTACTCCATTGTGCTGCTGGATGAAATTGAAAAAGCACACCCCGATACATTCAATGTACTGCTTCAGGTTTTAGATGATGGCCGCCTCACGGACAATAAAGGGCGGGTGGTAAATTTCAAAAATACCATCATCATCATGACTTCCAACATGGGAGCGGAGACGATTCTGGAAAATTTTGAAGACCTGGATGCACTGGGTGAAAAACACCGCGCCGACATCATCGAAACCACCAAAAAAGAAGTTTTCGACCTGCTGAAGGAAACCCTGCGCCCGGAATTTCTGAACCGCATTGACGAGCAGGTCATGTTCCTGCCGCTGGCAAAAGCAGACATCCGGAAAATTCTTCAATTGCTCCTCAAAAAAATCGAAAAAATGCTGGCCCGGCAGGGAATGGTGCTGCGCTGCAGCGATGTGGCATTAGACTGGCTTTGCGACCTGGGTTACGACCCCCAGTTTGGTGCCCGCCCCATGAAGCGCACTCTGCAAAGAGAAGTGGTAGACGAGCTTTCTAAATTTGTCATTGGCGGCACGTTCAGTGCCGGCGATACCATCTACATTCATACCAACAAGCAAGGGCTGACTTTTGGGAAAGAACCATTTGAAGGCGCGGTTCACATCCCGGAAGTAACCGAAGCAGCCAAAAAAGAACAGGCGGCTGCCGCAGTTGCCCAAAAACAATCGGCAGAAGCGGTGAAGCAGGAAAAAGCTGCCGCTGAGCGCAAAAAGCAATTGGAGGAATTGGAAAAAGCGACTCAGGACCTGAAGGATGTGATTGAGGATATAAAGCCGGCTGAGGAAACATAAAAGGAGAATCTTGGTTGTAAAACCTTATTTTTGAATAAAATTCAAGGGATGAATCATATTCAGAAATTGACCATCGAAAATTTTAAATCCATTCGCCATGTATCACTGGAAGGCGAAAGGGTAAATATTTTCCTGGGTAAGCCGAATGCAGGTAAGTCCAATATTTTAGAGGCGATCTCTTTATTGGGGGCAGGCTTCATGCCTTTTACAGCCAATTTTATGGCAGGCTTTTTGCGTTACAAGTCTATTAACCACCTTTTTAATGATTATAATCTTGAAAAAAGAATAAACGTAAAAGCAGATGATGTATCTGCTAAGTTATCGCTATCGCCTCTTGGATATAATTTTTCAATTACGGGTTCTAAAGACATTAAGAAACCAATGCTTGCAGAACCATTTCAAATAGAAATAGATGCAATTGGAAATATTTTCCAAAGTGATGTAGCATTTGGTAGCTTTAGCCATGTTAAAAAATATAATTTCCAATCTTTTGACAAAACATCAATTGACGATTTACACCTTGCCTCTTTTTTAATACCACCTTACGGAGATAACTTTTATTATGTTGCCCAGAGTAATCCTGAATTAAAAGCAGAAATCCAACGCTTTCTCAGGCCTAACGGTCTTGAGTTTTTATTTGATGTTGAAGCTAACAGGATGGACATTGTCCGCAGAGACGAAAACACTTTATTGCGTTTTCCGATGGCGCTTGTTCCTGATACTTTTCAACGCTACATTTTCCACATTGCAGCGATTCTTTCCAACAAAGATTCTGTTATCCTTTTTGAAGAACCGGAGACACATTCCTATGCGCCGTATGTCTATCAATTAGCCCAACACATCGCTCAGGATGAACGGAATAACCAATACTTCCTCACCACGCACAATCCATATTTCCTTTTACCTTTATTGCAAGAGGTTCAGGATGTGGCAGTTTTCTCAACCTGGTTTGAAAACTATCAAACTAAAGTACGCCGGCTTTCCGAAGAGGAAATCCGATCCATTCTGAATGAAGGAATTGACGTTTTTCTCAACCTGGAATCTGTATTGACGCCATGAATAGCCATCATCAGGTCATTCCTGAATGTTATGCGGACACCCTGCTCGTTGAAGTATTGGGCTTTACACGACCCAATCATCAGCTTGGAATAGGTATAGTTTTCAACGAAATTCACAAAAATTTCAAGAGAAGGCAAGCAGTAGGGATCATTGATGACGATAAAAGAAAGCCAAAAGACCTCGACTTATTTAATTTTGTTGAAGAACACGCCGGAGTAAAGAAGCTCCGGTCTTCCGATTTACCTAATACGACAATACTCATCATCAGCCCTGCTTTTGAAGATTGGGTCTTCGAAAATGCCCGGGTAGTTGATGTTGACCCAGGTAAATATGGGTTTCGATCAAGCAAAGACCTTCAAAAAGCATGCAAACGCATAGATGTAAATAAAGACGAGCAAGTAAAGCAGCTACTAAACACGCTCAAGCAGAAAAAAGCACCAGGATTTGAACGGCTTCAGACCTGGATTACAGAAGCCATTGGGGAAGCTTTTTGACGATCAGCCCCCTACCGCTACCTCCCACATGTCGGCAGGATCCAGGTATTTTTTTGCCAGCGCCTGTAATTCATCGGGCGTGATATTGGCTACTTTGTTCACCCATTGCTCAAAGAAGTCTAAAGGCAAAGACTCGGTGATCAGGGTACGCACTACCTCCGACACGTTGAACGGGCCGTCAATCATGGTTAAAAAGCCGCCCATCAGGTAGTTGCGAACCATGTCCATCTCTTCCTTATCAACGGGTTCTTTGCGGAGCATTTCCATTTCTGAATAAATTTCGGTAATCGTGCGTCCCGTAAATTCATTGCCCACCTCCGTACCCACGTAGAACCATCCGTCTGTCTGCATGGTATCCAGCATGGATAAAATGTTGTAGGTATAGCCTTTTTCTTCGCGTATATTGGTCATCAGGCGCGAGCCGAAATAACCACCCAGCAAAGTATTGAGGACGTACATTCCGCAATAATCAGGGTGGTTGCGTGGAAACATACGCCGACCAATGTAAACGGCAGTTTGCACGGCTTCGGCATGGGGGAAGTGCTTTTTAGGCAGCGGCTTTTCCGGGGGGGCAGGAAAAAATGGCACACCAGCCGAGATTCCAGCCGGCATTTTTCCAAAATATTGATTGAGCAGGCGAACCGTCTGGTCATCTGTTTTCCCACAAATAAAAATCATGCAGTTGCCTGAATGGTACCATGCCTGGTGATGTGCCTGCAAATCTTCGCGTGTTAGCGCCGCATAATGCTCGGGCAGGCTATTGTAGCCGTAAGGGTGGCTTTCACCAAATATCATTTCTGTAATGTTCCGATAAGCTACAATGTCCGGTTTACTCAGGTCTATTTTCAGATTTTGCAGATGGCGCTGAACATAAGCCTCTAATTCATGCTGTGGAAAAGTGGGTTTCAGGATGATTTCGGACAACACCGGCAATACGGACGGCAAATGTTTGCTCAGGCAGTAAAAAACAAGATTGACCCCATCCATACCCGAAGGAATGTTCAGGGTTCCACCATAAAAGTCAATGGCCTCGGCAATCGCAGCGCCGTCAAGTTCCCCTGCTCCATCTTTCAGCAAGCCCGCCGTTGCACGGGCAACTAATTTTTTTGATTCCTGTGGGCGACCAGCCTGGAAAACCAGTTCAATTTTCAGTACGTCCTGCGTATTGATTCTGGTGTCATAAACCGGAATGCCGTTGTCCAAATAATGAAGCAATGGCTGTGGCAGGTGCAGGCGGTCTATATGATAAATGGCGGGTGGCCGGGTTCTGTCGAGCATACAAAGATTTGGTTTTACTACCCGCCTACAAACAATGCGGAAATAGAGCGATGTTCATGGGTGTTTCGGATGGCGCGTGCAAATAATTTGGCGGTTGAAAGCACTTTGATTTTTGGAGAAGTTTGGCGCAATGGAATGGTATCGCTTACAATAAGCTCATCCAGCATAGATTTTTCAATGTTTTCGTACGCTTTGCCCGACAAAACCGGGTGGGTACAAAGGGCACGAACGCTTTTTGCTCCCTTTTCCATAATGGCTTCCGCAGCTTTGCAGAGTGTACCCGCAGTATCTACAAGGTCGTCCACTAAAATGACGTCTGCTCCGCTTACTTCCCCAATAACGGTCATCCCGGCAACTTCATTGGCCCGTTTGCGCTGCTTATCGCAAATAACCAGTTCTTTCCCAAAGTGTTGGGCATACATCCGGGCGCGTTTTACCCCGCCTACATCCGGTGATGCAAAAATGGCATTGGACAGGTCTTCTTCCTGCAAGTAAGGCACGTAAATGGCTTCGCTTTTCAGGTGATCTACCGGCACATTAAAAAATCCCTGAATCTGGTCAGCATGCAGATCCATCGTCATGATGCGGTCTACTCCGGCGGCTTCCAGCAGCGAAGCGATCAGTTTGGCAGAAATGGGAACGCGGGGTTTGTCTTTTCGGTCTTGTCGGGCATATCCAAAATACGGTATGACCGCAGTAATGTAACCGGCTGATGCACGTTTGGCAGCATCTATCATCAGCAACAACTCCATCAGGTTTTCTGTAGGAGAAAAAGTAGACTGGATAAAAAAGCTGTAACTACCCCGCACCGACTCGTTGATGACTGGTTGCATTTCGCCGTCACTGAAGCGATTAACCTGCACATCGCCTAATTTTTGGCCGTAGTAATCGGCGATTTTTTCGGCCAGATATTGCGATTTCGTTCCGGCAAAGAGCTTAACTTCGATCATTGGGTCTGCGTAGTTTTTGAGCTAAAGTCGCGAACCTTAAGCGATCCCGCAACGCGGGCGTGTTCGAGATTGCAAAAGTACGCAGACGCGCGTAATTTCTGCTTGACCAATTGAGGGTTTTTTACGAAAACCTCCGGAACGCTTCCACCAACCGATCCGGCAATTCTTCCTGACACGCCAACCGGTAGTCGTTGTAAGAGCAGGGGATGAGCCGGTGTCGCTGGTATTTTTTGGTGGATTTTACCGGCGCCTGTACCCACCAGCGGCCACTTTTGGCACTTTTCCAAAAAGTAATGGGCGTATGGTGGTCTTTAAAATCCACCATGTACTCCACTAAACCCTCGTTGGATACCGGATAGTCGCTTTTGCGGTTGTAAAATCCGCTGATTAAATACCAGACCATTTGCGCAACAACCTGGGCTGTTTGCCGCTCCTGATCCGTTTCGTGGTGAAAACCATACACGCCGAAGGATTTTAATTTGTCACTCATACCGGCATAATAGCATATCTGACAAGCTTCTTCGGTGGTAAAGCCACTTGGCGTAGGCCATTCCTGGCCAGGAGCCTCTGATTGTTTCAGGGCAGACAGGTTAAAACACAGCATGTCGCAATCCCGAACGATGGGCTCAACTTCGGTCAGATCAGCCTTTGCTTTGCCTAGACGGATGCATTCAAAACTGCTTTGTTCAATAAAATCCAATATCGCCGGCGGGACAAAATGCGTTTGCACGCCCAGTAGAGCCAGGTGAAAAAGAGCGGATCGCTTGGCATGGATGATTTCAGTCAAAAAATTTTGAGTCTCACCGGGACGGTCGTTCAGCGCAATGCGCTCATCCACTACCAACAGGCTTACCAAACGCTGAATTTCCTGAAAAGCTTTGTATTGCGCAAGGGCTTGCTCGGGTTGCCGCCCAATTAGAACAGGGAAAATCTGGCCGCTAAGCAATTCGCGGATGAGCGGGATGAAAAAAGCCGGATCTTCTTTGCGCACATTGCCCAAATCGGCTATGACCAAACCTTCAAATGGGAAAGACATGCAGTATAAGGCTTCCCTGACCGCATTGGCTTCTGATTCCCCAATTCCGATAAGGGCTATTTGGGTTGTTTTGAGGTCGGGCATGACATCACGAAACAATTGCATTCGTTTTCCAAATTGAAAATCAGCCAGTCCTTCCCTCTGCAAAAGATCGGGCGCGATGGGTTTGAGCCAGTTTTCGAGCATGAATCCATTGATATTTAGCCAACAAAAGTAATGTCTTTGTGACAGAATTCCCGACCTTTCCGCCGGATTAAAGCAGGTTGCCCTATTGGCAACAATTTAAAATAAATTTATTCATGGCAGATCGCGTTTTATTGGTCATTATGGATGGCTGGGGAATCGGACAAAAACCCACAGCCGATGCCATCGCACAGGCAGATACGCCTTTTGTAGATAGTTTGTACCTAAAATACCCACATTCGGAGTTGGTTACGTTTGGCGAAGAAGTCGGCCTGCCCGAAGGACAAATGGGGAATTCTGAAGTCGGCCACCTCAACATCGGTGCCGGAAGAATTGTCTATCAGGAATTGGCACGCATCAACAAAGCCATTCGGGAAAAGGAACTTCACGGCAACGAGACCCTCTTAAATGCATTGCACTTTGCCCGCGACCAGAAAAAAGCTGTTCACCTCATGGGCTTAGTTTCTGATGGCGGAGTACATTCGCACATCGAACACTTGAAGGCGCTATGTTCTATTTGTGAGGCAGAAGGTGTTGGTGATACTTATGTTCATGCTTTTCTGGATGGCCGGGATACTGATCCCCGGGGCGGGATTGCTTATCTGAAGGATCTGGCGGCTCACATTACAGGCAAACCGGTTCAGCTGGCGTCCATTGTCGGGCGCTATTATGCTATGGATCGCGACAAGCGCTGGGAACGGGTCAAGGTCGCCTACGACCTGATGGTGCATGGGATTGGAGAAACGTCTGGTGATCCTTTGGCCACTTTGCAGGAACGGTATGCAGAGGACCAAACCGACGAATTCATCAAACCCATTGTTTGTACAGATTCAACGGGTCAACCCATCGCCACCATCCAACCGGGAGATGTCCTGATTTGTTTCAATTTCAGAACGGACCGCCCAAGAGAAATTTCGGAAGTACTCACACAGCGGGATTTTCCCGATTTTGGAATGAAGGCCCTGCCGTTGCGCTATGTCACGATGACCCGCTACGACGATACTTATAAAGGTGTTGATGTCTTGTTCACCAAAGATGACTTGTCGAATACCCTTGGAGAAGTGCTTTCCAAAGCGGGTAAAACGCAAGTGCGCATTGCAGAAACAGAAAAGTATCCGCATGTTACCTTTTTCTTTTCCGGTGGCCGGGAAGACCCTTTCCCCGGAGAACGGCGCATTATGATCCCTTCACCGAAAGTGGCTACCTACGATTTGCAGCCCGAAATGAGTGCATTTGAATTGCTGGCTGCCATTTTGGAAGACATCCGGAACAACCAACCTGATTTTATTTGCCTCAATTTTGCAAATACCGATATGGTGGGCCACACCGGTGATTTCAAAGCAGCGATGCGTGCAGCAGCAGTCGTCGACAATTGTGTGGAAAAATTAGTGACAACCGCTCTCGAATACGATTACGAAAGCATCATCATCGCCGACCATGGCAACTCAGATTATATGATTAACGAAGATGGTTCGCCAAATACTGCGCATACCAAAAACCCGGTACCTTGTTTTTATGTTAGTAATAAAGCAGGCGGGGCTACTCTGAAGAATGGGAAATTAGCCGATGTGGCACCGACAATCCTTTATTTGCTGGGGATAGAAGCGCCTAAAGAAATGGATGGCGTGGTGCTGGTTTCAACGCCTTAATTGTAGCAATGTCATTCAAAAAATAATGATCCGGATTTTTTATAATTCTGCGGTTTTGCTGGCAACAGCATTGATGTTTTTGAGCATAGCCTGTCAACCTGCTTCGGAGGAACCCCAAAGTATGGAGACTGCATCGGTGCCGGTTTTTTTTGATTTGAAAAACTATATGTCCGGGCAAGTAGAAGCCTTAAAAAATACCAGGCCCCAGGCTAAAAAACGGGTTTCCATCAACGGAAAAACCGAAGAACAACATTCTGACGCCATTAACTTTGAAGAAGAATTGGCTATTTTTATCAATTCTGACATCAACAAGCCAGCCTGGTCTGACAAATACACAAAAGACAGCAGTTTTTCAGCAGGTCAGTTGCAATACATCCGGTACATTGCCAAAGAAGAGAACCTGAAAACCCAACTGTTGCAGGTTTCATTTACAGCGGGCACGGTTAGCAAAATTGAAATACAAAACCGGACATCTGCTGCTATTGTCACAGCAGAAGAAATTATGACCTATACGCCCGGGAAAGGGTATTCCATTATTCACAAAGAGATGCCTGCTTTGGCAAAAGCCAGAAATTTTTCAGTGGAAACGGTATTTGAATAAACAAGGAGCCTATAGCCTTCTTCCCACTTTTTCTACCATTTCATTTTTCCAAATGGCAAAATCGCCTGCAGCGATGTGTTTCCGCGCTTCACCTACCAGCCACAGAAAAAAGGAAAGGTTGTGCAATGACGCAATTTGTGCTGCCAGAATTTCTTCGCTGTGCAGCAAATGGCGCAGGTAGGCTTTTGAGTAAAAACGGCTGGTAGGGCATGGACTTGCTTCATCGATTGGGCTAAAATCGTTTTTCCACTTTGCATTTTTCATGTTCATAAATCCTTCTGCGGTATACAACAAGCCATGCCGGGCATTTCGGGTTGGAAGAACACAATCGAACATATCAATGCCTAAACCAATACACTCCAAAATGTTCGCAGGAGTGCCGACTCCCATGAGGTAGCGTGGTTTGTCTTTGGGCAGAATTTGGCAAACCAGATCTGTGATCCGGTACATTTCTTCAGCCGGTTCTCCTACCGACAATCCGCCTATTGCATTTCCCGGGCGTTCAAAACTGGCAATGGCTTCAGCCGAAGCTTTGCGCAAATCATCGTAAGTGCTGCCCTGAACAATGGGAAACAGGGTTTGCTCATAACCATACAATCCGCTTGTCTGATCGAAGTGATCGCAGCAACGCTTAAGCCAGCGATGAGTCAGTTCCATTGAGTTTTTAGCGTAGCGATAATCAGATGGGTAGGGCGGACATTCATCGAAAGCCATCACGATGTCGGCACCGATGACGCGCTGGATGTCTACCGCACGTTCAGGACTAAAAAAGTGCTTTGACCCATCAATATGAGAAGCAAAAGTAACCCCTTCTTCTTTGATCTTACGACGATGGCTGAGGGAGTAAACCTGGTAGCCGCCACTGTCGGTCAGAATGGGTTTGCTCCAGCCATTGAAGCGATGCAGCCCCCCTGCCTGCTGAAGAATTTCTATCCCCGGTCGCAAATACAAATGATAAGTATTGCCCAGAATGATTTGGGCATGAACCTCTTGTTCCAGTTCGCGTTGGTGAACGGCTTTTACCGTTCCGGCTGTGCCAACCGGCATAAATATTGGGGTTTCTATAACGCCATGCGCTGTTTCGATGCAGCCTGAACGAGCATTGCTATGCGGGTCGGTATGTTGAATGTCGAAACGAAACAAAGTATTGGGTTTTCAGTTTGTGTAAACAATAACCTAAATCCGGTATCTATTGCTGTCCAATTTCAGCAGTACTGCCATCATCATGGTAAAGCCAAGTAAAGAAGATCCGCCTTTGCTGATGAGTGGCAGGGGAATTCCAATGATAGGGAGGAGCCCCATGGTCATCCCTATGTTAACTAAAAAGTGGATGAAAAAAATCCCGGCAACGCAGTACGCAAAATGTCGCGAAAAATTAGAGCGTTGTCGTTCGGCGAGAATCGTAAGCCGGATGAGCAATAACAAAAAAAGCGCAATGATGCCAAAACTTCCGATGAACCCTTGCTCTTCGCCAATGGTGCAAAATATAAAATCCGTTGATTGCTCTGGTACATAATTGAGCTTGGTCATCGTACCTTTTGTAAAACCTTTGCCAATTAGCCCGCCGGAACTGATGGCCAATTGCGATTGCATCAGGTTGTAACGGGAGCCGCGCGGATCACTTTTTTCGGGGTTGAGCCAAACATTGATTCGGTCTTGTTGGTGTGGCTTGATGATGTTGTCAAAAGCATAATTGGCCGCTGCTGTTATGCCAATCCCTACCACCAGCGCAAGGAAGAGTAAGCTAACCATGCGTTCATTTTTCCGAAACCACTGGTATACAGCCAGTAGCAGGACACCGCCGATACAGCTCAATAGAACTTCTGTTTTGAAATCAAGGTTATACAAATAAATCGCACCTGATGCGGCAATCAGGTAACCCGGCAACCAATAGTTCCGGAATTTTAACAAGTAGACCAACGGAAGTCCGGCCAGTAAAACAAGTCCTAATAAAATATCCTTTACGTCTGCAACGGCCAGGCCAAGAACAGCCAGGACAACAACATAGCCACCGATGATGTAATAGTTTGGCGATAAACCTTCGCGATATAAGACCACTAAAAAAGAGGTAAATACCAATGCAGAACCGGCATCGGGTTGCAACATGATGAGAGCCATCGGGGCGAAGAGCAAGCCCAGCACGTACAATTGAGAACGGGGGTTCCGGAGGTTAGTGCTGTAATGACTCAAAAAAACAGAAACAGCCAGGCAGGTTCCAAATTTTGCAATTTCAGATGGCTGGAAAGAAAAACCACCAAAACTGAACCACGAAGTGGCCCCTTTTATCTCTTTTCCTGCAAAAAGCACTAAGAGCAGAAGGAATATGGAAAACCCATAAATGGGGTAGGCAAATGTTTGCCAAAATTTCCAGTCAATCAACAGGATGAAAGCAAAAATAAAAAAAGAGATACCAACCCAAATGGTTTGTTTCCCAATCGAGGAACTGAAAAAATCGGCAGTGCCTCCGGTGTAGCCTTCCCCAAAACTAACCGTATAAACCATCAGCCAGCCTATTGCAATTAAACTGATGAAGATGGAAAAAGTAATGATATCTAAATTGCCTAATGGCGATGCATGGTTTCTCTGCATGTGTATTCGTAATGTTGGACAAGGCCCAAAGCCTGTCGGGTATGCAAATTTAGGGATAATATCCAGTAATTTTTCTTATGGATGAATAAGATGACATACCTTTGCAGCTTCAAAAAATCACATCATCATTATCCTTCATCACTATAGATATTGATAATAAAATACTTATCCCATGAAAGTATTGAAATTCGGAGGATCTTCTGTTGCCAAACCTGAACGCATCAGGGGAGTTGTGGACATTCTCAAAGCCTATTATATCCGTGGCGACCGCTTTACAGTGGTTTTTTCGGCATTTGGGGGCGTTACGGATGCGCTGATAGAAATGAGCACGCTGGCTGCAAAAGGAGATGAGGCTTATGACAAAATTCTTGCAGATTTTTGTCAACGGCATGTGGATGCTGCCCGGGAGTTACTTAAAGGCGATCTGTTAAACCAGGTACTACCCGAGTTGGAAAACAACAATGAAGTTTTAAAAAACCTGCTTTACGGTATTTTTCTGGTTCGGGAAGCTTCTCCCAGAACACTCGATTATGTGCTTAGTTTTGGAGAGCGAAGTTCTGCTTTTATCATTGCCTATGCTTTGAAACAGGCAGGAATTGATGCCAGTTACCTCGACGCACGGAAAGTAATCAAAACGGACAGCAGTTTTGGCTCAGCAAAAGTGGATTTTGAACTTAGCTATGAAAAAATAAAAGAGTATTATGTTCAAAATCCTGAAATACAGGTTGTTACGGGTTTTGTAGGCTCCACTAAAGGTGGTTTAACGACCACTTTGGGGCGCGGCGGGTCGGATTATACAGCAGCTTTGCTTGCGGCGGGACTAAATGCCAAAAGCATCGAAATCTGGACGGATGTAGACGGGGTGTTAACTGCTGATCCCCGAAAAGTAAAAAAAGCATTTACCATTTCAGCAATGACTTATGCAGAGGCAATGGAAATGTCTCACTTTGGAGCAAAAGTCATTTACCCGCCTACCCTGCAACCCGCTTTACTCAAAAAAATTCCGCTTTATATTAAGAATACCTTCAATCCAGACTTTGAAGGGACTTACATTTCTGAAGAACGTGGCGAAACAGAGCAAATTATTACCGGAATTTCTTCTATCAGCCACATCTCTCTACTAACGCTCCAAGGAGGAGGACTCTTTGGGGTGCCAGGTACGGCAGGCCGTTTGTTCAATGCGCTGGCCCAGGGCGGCATCAACATCATCCTTATTACCCAGGGTT
>JABWAJ010000594.1 GCA_013361075.1 Saprospiraceae bacterium
CCAGGTTTTTCCGTAGTCAACCGTTTTGTAAGTCAGCGAAGAAAAATCATTGAATTTGTAGCGCGAGGCACTGATGTAGGCTACACCTTTGCTGTGCGGAGAAACTTCGATGGACTGGATCAGGCATTCCGGCAAACCGGCAGGCGTGATGTTTTGCCAGGTTTTTCCGCCGTCAAAGGTGAGATGAACAAGGCCGCAATCGCTGCCGGTGTAAATCAGCCCTTTTTCGAGTGGCGATTCCAGGGCGTAATAAATAGTGTTGTAATTTTCGCCGCCGGCGCCTTCGTTGGTAAGTGGCCCACCGCCGACGTCCTGTTTGGTGGTGTCGTTGCGGGTCAGATCGGGGCTGATGGCCTCCCAGTTGAGGCCGCCATCGGTGGTTTTAAACAGGACATTCCCTGCGTGATAAATGACCGAAGGATCGTGTGGAGAAGCCATGATCGGCGCATTCCAGTTGAAGCGGTACTTCATCTCTTTTGGCGGGTTGGCCAGATTGAGTGAAGGGTATTGCATGATGTCTTTGCGCTCCATGGTGCGGGTATCCAGCGATTCAATGGATCCCTGATAGCAGCCGCCGTACATGACAACGGGATTTCTGGGGTCGAATGCGATGTAGGCGCATTCGCAACCCGGGCCTTCAAACCAATCCTTATCGGTAATGCCGAAGCCATTGTTCCGGCTGTTGATGACGACGGAGGTATTGTCCTGCTGGCCGCCATAGACACGGTAGGGGAAGCGTTGGTCAACGTTCACGCGGTAGAACTGGGCAGTGGGCTGATTGTTCAGGGTACTCCAGCTTTGGCCGGCGTTGAAACTGACTTCGCCGCCGCCGTCGTCACCGAGGATCATGTTCTGGTTGTTGTTGGGGTTGATCCATAAGTCGTGGGTGTCGCCGTGTCCGACATCTATGCTGCTGAAACTTTTCCCGCCATCAATGGACCGCATCATAGGGGCATTGAGCACATAAACGATGTTGGCGTCGGTGGGGTCGGCAAACACTTCCATGTAGTACCAGGACCGGGAGGTGAGGTTGTTGTCGTTGCTGAGCAGTGCCCATCGCTTGCCGCCGTCGTCGGAGCGATAGAGGCCCGCTTTCGATTTTTCGGCTTCTACGATGGCGTACACGCGGCTGGAATTGGCACGTGAGACCGAAATGCCGATTTTACCCATTTCAGCGGGCAGGCCTTCAGCGAGTTTGTTCCAGGTTTCGCCGCCATCCACTGATTTCCAGATGGAAGACCCTGCACCACCGCTTTCTACTTTCCACGGGAGCCGCCGGTGTTGCCAGAAGGCAGCGTACAGCACCCGCGGGTTGTTGGCATCTATGCTCAGGCTGGAAGCGCCCGTATTTTCATCCACATACAATACTTTCCGCCACGTGGCCCCGCCGTCGGTACTTTTGTAAATACCCCTGTCCGGACTTGGGCCGTGGAGGGCACCTTGTGCAGCCACGTAAATCACATCCGGATTTTGCGGGTGGATGATGACATCGGAAATGTGGCGCGTTTTTTCCAACCCAACATTTTTCCAGGTAGCGCCGCCGTCTTCCGATTTGTACACGCCGTCGCCGTAGGAGGTCATTACCCCGCGCACGGCGTGTTCGCCCATGCCCACAAAAACGACGTTCGGGTCGGATTCCGACACGGCAATGTCGCCAACTGAGCCGGTTTTGAAAGCACCATCAGAAATGTTGCGCCAGTTCAGCCCCGCATCGTCGGTGCGCCAGACGCCGCCGCCCGTGTAGCCGGTGTAATACGTATTTTCATGACCAACAACGCCGGAAACCGCGTTGGAGCGCCCGCCGCGAAACGGCCCGATGTTGCGCCATTTAAGCGCTTTGAAGGCTGTGGCGTCAAAAGCGGGTGACGGATTGGCCATCGGCGCTTTTTCTGATTTACTTTTTTTCTGGGCAAAAACCGGTGCGCACAGGAACAGCAGCGCAAACAAGAGGAACAACAGGCGATGTTGCTTCATGGTGTTGGTTGTTTTTCGTTTTTCTATTCGGCTAATTTATGATCTTTTTCCGTAACGGCAAATGGTAAATGACAGGCAAACCTGCTTTGCCATACCCCATGTATTGTTATCACGGACGACCAGGCTAAGATAACTTTTTCCATGCCAGGCTTCTTTTGTAACCTCAAAAGCTGAATTTGGCTGTATATCGGGCGGGGATTCTCCAGGGAAACCACAATCGTACCAATTAAAAGGGGGCTTGCTTTTGTTTGAAAAATCCTCAAAAGAAGGGTTAAGGAATTCAATGGGCTTGGTTTGCGCAAAGCCGAAATGTATGGCGGCGCAAAGCATCAGTATGGGTAGATAGGTTTTCATGTTTTTTTTTATAAATGTACAGAATCACCTCACCGAATCAAACGCATCAGCACCCCGGATTCAGCATTTCCATACCAAACCTTTTCTACATCTTTTTCCAGCCAATCCCTGAGTATGACCTGCTCCTGCAAAGCACCCAGGTCGACAAGCGCTTCTTTCAGGTTTTGTTTTTTCAATGCTGCTAAATTTGGGTCTTTTTCCGGAATGACGATCACCAGTATTGCAAGCGGGTGTTGTGCCAACCCATCGAGGATGTTTTTCAGCAGCAAATTGGCCCATTTTCCTTTGTTGGTCAATGGATCGGTATAATGCGAGTGCTCCAGATTTCCGGCCGGATCAAATGCAATCCGGGGAGCGGTCGTTGTGATCAATTCCAGCAGTTGGGTTTCTGAAATTGGTTCTCCCTTTGCAGCTTCAGAAACGGGCAGCGGCAGGTCACGGTCGGCCTCTTTTGGGGAAAGCATCTGCCTTTTTGCAAATTCCGGTTCAGGATTTTTATTCAACCCGGGATTGGCGTTGCAATCCACAGGGATGAGGTTGGAAAGGCTATCTACCAGGACATTGCCGTTGTTGGGGCCAGGCATCGGGCCGTCGCCGTAATGCGCTTCAAGGATAAGGTGGTCATACGGTTTTAAGGCCGGCTCAAGTTGGAGCACGTAGCGCCGCCAGTCGGTATGGCTAACGGTTGGCGTTTCTGCCAATAACTGACGGCCGTCACAACCGTCAAACCCTCCAAATATCCGAAGTAACGCGGGTTCTTTATAATTGGCTTCCTTGCCGGTTATCCTGCTGATTCCCCAATAAGAATGGGCTCTGGCTAAGTACACTTCCAGTTGGTAGCAGGCACCTTTTTGCATCGGCTGCCTGAGTTCCTGGGAGATGGATTCCCAGGTGTTGTTGTCCCGGACGGTCAGTCCGAGGTAAGTGCTTCTGTGGTAAGCTGTTTTACCGATATTTAAAGTCGGACTGGGTAGAATATCTGGCGGTGTTTCTCCTTCAAATCCGCAATCGTACCATCCGGAAGGGGTGACCGAGCTTCCGGGAGGATCTTCAAAAGAGCGGTTGGTTAGTTC
>JABWAJ010000044.1 GCA_013361075.1 Saprospiraceae bacterium
AAATACGTCAAGAAGGAACTCAGACACTATCTCTTCGAGACGCAAATAGAGACCTGGTATCAGAACAAGCTCGACGAGGTCAAGCTGGGGAATCTTGCAGGTAGCTACGTACGAGGCCTGAGAAGGTACCGGGAGTATTACCTCAAGTATTTCAAAGGGAAGGATATCCGTGAGATAAGAACTTTTCACATTGACGAGTTCTACAGAAAACTTCCAGACTATTTTGAAGAAGTCCAGAGAGAACGCAAAAAAGCGGCCCAAAGGGACAAACGCAAGATTGTCGAGAAAAGCTCATGGAGCCTGAAGTACATCAAGAATGTCATGGGCGCCCTGGAGAATTTCTTCGCCACCCTCCTGGAGCTTGAGCGCATAGAGAAAATGCCTGGTTTCCCGGAGAGTATACCTACGTAAATAGCGGTTTCCTTGCAAAATACAACCCCGCCGGCGCCCCCGTTGCTGCTGTTTTAGACACCAATGTTTACCAACTCAACGACCTCACTTTCAGTGCCGGGCATGTCTACGCCTGCGGCGAAAAAATACAGCCGTTTTTTATCATAGCCGGACCTACATATCCACAGGCGCGGTCTATAATTTACGTTTCAAAATACAACGATAATTTGGAGTTGGTCTGGCAAAGGGCTTCAGACAACACCAATTGGTGGAACCGCACCTTAGACGTGCTCAAAGCGATTGACCACGACGACATGGGCAATGTTTATACCACAGGATACCTGCACGACAACGACTTGGTTTTCAATGGAGATACCATCGAAAATGTACAACAGGGCTTTTTTTATTACAGCCAGGTCTTTGTTTTGAAGTACGACGCCGAGGGCAACGAAATTTATGCCAGAACCTTCGGGGGCAACCTCAACGACGTTGGAACCTCCATTTTGGTGACAGGAAATGATGCGTTTTTCATTGGAGGCACTTATCAGTCTAACAGCTTTATAGTCAATGGGATTCAACTGCAAAACGTCGGTACGCTCGACAGTTTCATTGTGCATGCCATTACCCCGGTTTATTTTCGGAAAACACTCGGAGTCCTGGCCAAATTTTCTGCCAATGTTTCCAGTGTGCCCCATACCAGTATACCCTCCTTCGTCTGTTATCCCAACCCCGCACAGTCGTTGGTTCATTTTTCAGACGAAATTTTCTATCAGGTGTTCGACCTCTATGGCCGGCAACTTCTCAATGGCCGGGGAAATTTTGTGAATATAGAAGCCTTGTCCCCCGGCACTTACCTCCTGATTGCCAATGAAAAACAGGTCATCCGTGTCTTAAAAAATTAAAAAACGCCATGAAAGTAATAAGCTCTTTTTTTGCAGGGTTTTGCCTGTTTGTACACGGGAATGCCTTTGGGCAAACCTGGCCCTGGGTCAACGCGCTGGGAACCGCCAACAGCAATACGAAAGTGGAAACCCTCAAAAAATATAGTGAGACGGAATTGCTGGTTGCCGGGTCTTTTGCGGCTGCTACCCTGACTTTGGGCAACGAAACCCTGGACAATGCCGGACAGGACGATGCCTTTGTAGCCGTTTGCAACGAAAATGGCAACTACGAATGGGCAACCAGGATTGGCGGCTCAGGCCGGGATTTTATCACAGCCATTGCAGCCGACAACGCCGGCAACATTTATGTAGCCGGAGATTTTTACAGCCTTACGGTTGACATTGGCACGACTACCCTGTTCAATACCGGAGAATCGGACGGATTTGTGATCAAATACAATGCCGACCGCTCTATTGACTGGGTCAGATCCATCGGCACAGCTGAAGTTGAGCACATTACCGGATTGGTCGTAGACGGCACCGGAAACGTTTATGTATCAGGACATACCCTGGATAATTTCACGCTCACAGCCCTCCATACTTTTTTCACTAAAATAGACCCCAACAACAACCTGCTATGGACGCGCAACGGGGTTGTTATTGGCGGTACCCTGGAAACGACGACGCTGGCCATCGACGAGGAAAACAACTTTTACCTCGCCGGGACCTTTTTCGGGACCGTTTCGTTTGATGGCAGCAACACCTTGGCCTGCGACACGAGTTATGCCGGATTTATTGCCAAATATGACGCATCAGGGGGATACCTTCAAGGCATTGCAACCAGTCAACTGCATAAAGTAACTGAACTGGCAGTTGATGGCGACTACCTTTACGCCTGTGGTGAATTGGTCAAGTATGAGTTTGGCTGGGGCTGGCCTTTGTCTTCTTCAGCGATTCATTTAGTCAAATACAACTCCAATCTGACCCCTGTGTGGCACAAAAGTGCAGGAGGCCAAACCCAGGGTCTGAGTCTCGACCTTGCCAAAAGCGTCAGTACCGACGACAATGGCAATATTTATGTGGCGGGCTCTTTTTTCAGCGATTCACTTTGGTTTGCCGGGCAGCCACTGCTTAATGTTTTTGGCATTAATTATTACTACCCACAGGTTTTTGTGTTCAAATACAGCCCTGACGGGGAAGAACTCGGAGGCAAATCAGCTGGCGGCGGCTTCTGGGATGAAGCTACTGCTGTACTTGCAACTTCCAGCAACCGGTTGTATATAGGCGGTGTGTTTGAATCCGACGAGATTACCTTCGGCAACCATACCCTGACAAACACCGGCATGGTAGACTCTATCTATGTTCACCAGCGGCCCGGCAGGTACGGCAGAAAAACCATCGGTTTTTTGGGGCGTTTCGACGGCCAGCTAACCAATATTCGCCCGGAAACGCCGGAGTCTTTTGCGCCGGTTTTTCCCAATCCTGCAAATGATTGCTTTTTCATCCCCCTGAAAAAAGAA
This sequence comes from Saprospiraceae bacterium, assembly GCA_013361075.1. GTDB lineage: Bacteria > Bacteroidota > Bacteroidia > Chitinophagales > Saprospiraceae > JABWAJ01. Next base: position 2,792 of record JABWAJ010000044.1, read on the forward strand.
TCGGGCAACACTGCTACAATCAGCATTCTTGGCGCGGATGGCCGTGTGCTAAAACGCGGACAATACGACGCCATTGACCAACATATCCGGGTGGAAGCGGGAGATATGGCACCCGGTATTTATTTCATCAGCATTCAAATTGACGAATATGTGTCGGTGCAAAAACTGGTCAAAATATAGCGCAGTCCTGTTGCTTTTTTCCCTGTTTGCCCTGTCACCGATTTTTGGGCAACTGCGCATCAATGAGGTCCTTGCAGTGAATACCACTACTGCTCACGATCCTGATTTCGGGGATTTTGCAGATTTTATCGAATTGTACAATGCCTCTGCAAATCCGGTTAACCTAAACAATTATACCCTGACCGATGATGAAAAAAATAAGGACAAATGGGTACTTCCTGAAATCATCTTACAACCCCAGCAATACCTGATTGTATGGGCCGACGACCACGACAAACATCCTGGGGATACCGCGTTCAGCATTTATAGAAATACCATCATAACTGTTGAAAGCCTCCATGCCAACTTCAAATTGAGCAGCGAAGGAGAATACCTCGGTTTGTTTAATCCACAGGAAGAATTGGTGCATGAAATGACATTTGGGGTGCAAAGCGACGACCTTTCCTACGGTCGCAATCCACAGAATCCAACCGAATGGGTATATTTCAGCGAACCTACTCCGGGAACATTGAATTCGGCTTATGGGGCAGCCACTTTGGTTTATGCAGACAACCCTGAATTTTCAATACCTGGCGGGTTTTACGCGACTGCGCAACCACTGCAAATAACGACAACCCAGCCCGGAGCGGAAATACGCTTTACTTTCGATGGCTCTGCACCGACCCGAAATTCACCTCTTTTTCCCGGCAGCTTCAACCTCAACCGCAACTACGCCATCAAGGCCAGGGCCTACGAGGCAGGAAAACTACCGGGCGAAGTGGTTACACATTCCTATTTTATTGGGGAAAACATCAACCTGCCCGTAATTTCCATTGCAACCAATGGCACCAACCTTTTTGGGTTCGATTTTGGCATCCTGCAAAACGCCATTAAAGACAGGGAAGTCCCGGCGACGATTGAATATTTTGAACCCACCGGCGAGCGCGCTTTCCAGGCCGGGGTTGGGTTGCAAATTTTTGGCACTACCATTTACAATTTGCCGCAAAGGCCTATTTCCGTTAGGTTTAAACCCAAATATGGTGATGACGTGCTCCGGTATCAACTGTTTGAAGACAAACCCATTTCCACTTTTTCGTCCTTTTTGCTGCGCAACGGAGGAAACGATTACAACCTCGCCTATTTCCGGGATGGCCTTGGAGTGGGCCTGATAAAAAACAAAATGGACCTCGACCATCAGGCATACAAACCATGTGTGGTTTTTGTCAATGGAGAATACCACGGCATTTATGAGATCAGGGAGCGTTTGGACGAGCAATACATCGCAGCCAACCACCGCATCAACGCCGCTAACCTCGATTATTTAGAAGACAGCCTTCAGGTGGTAACAGGAGATCCCCACGATTTCACCAGCTTGCAACAATACATCAGCAGCCACGATTTAGAAGATACCGCTCATTATGCTTACGTCGCCTCTAAAGTAGACGTGAACGAGTTCATCAATTATGCCATACACCGGGTTTTTATTGGCTACAGCATTGCGGAATACAACAATCGGTATTGGCGCAACCGGGATACGAAAAGCCCCTGGCGCTGGATCATTGCAGACATGGAACATGCTTTCGGGCAACTAAGCGGGGACAATTACCAGGACAATACCCTCGGCAAGCTTGCGGGACACACTGGCAACCTGCCTGCCTGGTCTACTTTTTTACTCAACAACCTGCTTAGAAATACTACATTCCGGGATGAATTCATGCAGCGATTTGCAGCCTATCTGAACACCATTTACCAACCATCGGCGACACTCCCGGTGGTAGACAGCCTGAAAACCCTGCTTGAATTGCAGATGCCACGCCACATTGCCCGTTGGAATTCGCCAATTTCTATGGCTGTGTGGCAAGGCAACGTCAATTTCATCAAAACTTTTTTGCAAAACCGCCCAAATTACCTCCGGCAACACCTGACCGCCGAACTAAATCGCCCCGACAGTGCCCTGATCACTATGCGTATTGCCGGCAATGGGAAAGTGCAACTCAGCGGGGTTTTGTTTGCCGATACCCTGATGCAGGGGCCTTTTTTTAAAGGTGCTGGCATTTCACTGATGGCTATTCCCGAACCAGGGCATCGCTTCGTGGAATGGCAGGGACTAAACAGCGTGTCCCGGGAAACGACGCTGCTGCCAACAGGCGACACAGCTTTTGTTGCAGTGTTTGAACCGGTCGGCATCAGCATCATACCTCCGTTGATTGAAACAGATACCACATTGAGCGCTTCTCTTTCCCCCTGGTACGGGCTTCATGACATTGTGGTGAAACCAGGTGCCCGGCTAACCGTTGAAGCTGGTGTGGAGATCAGAATGACCGATCAGGTATCCATAACAGTAGAAGGAGGGTTGCGTTTAGAAGGTACAGCCGCACAGGAAATCGTTGTTCGCCCGGACCCGGAACCGGCAGCCCGAAAGCCATTTTTTAACCCAACGGGGCTTTGGGGATCCATCATTGCCATGCAGGCCAGCGACTCCATTCTGGTTCGCTATGCCAACATTACCGGGGGCAGTACCGGCACCAACCGCGACCTTCATTTCGCTACCATTTCGGCTTATGACAGCCCCGTTCGCATCGAGCACACCAAAATTTCGGGAGGCGGGCAACCGTTTTATGCAAAAGGAGGCAGCGTCTATATCGGTTATTCCAATTTCCATACCTTCAATGCCTGCAACGGTTTCATCAGCCTCTATCAGATGACCGGACCAGTAGTAGCCTACTGCACGTTTCAGGGGAACCGCGCTCCTGATACGGACGCGATAGACCTGAAAGGCATCAGCAATGGCTTGATTCAGCACAACCACATTTATGGCTTTTTGGGCAGCAATTGTGATGGCATTGACCTGGGTATCTACGCGATCAACAACCGGATAGAATACAACCGCATCCACGATTGCACCGACAAAGGCATTTCGATCGGTTCGCAGTCTGATGCCCTGATTTTTCGCAATGTGATTTACGACTGCGACATGGGGGTGGCAGTCAAGGACAGCCTGGCAACAGCTTATCTTGATCAGAATACGTTTTATGGAAACAATCATGCAGTAGCCTGTTATGAAAAAAGCACTCTGCGGGGTGGTGGCACGGCTTATGTCAAAAACACCATCATGACGGCCTCTGTTACCGCTTCAGTTTTGGTGGATGCCACCTCTTTGGTAGAAGTGAGCTATTCGCTTTCTGACCGCGAAGTACTTTCCGGCGCCGGCAATCTTCACACCGATCCGACATTGGTGCACCCTACAACAGGTAATTTTGAGTTGCAAAGTGCTTCGCCTTGTATCAATTCCGGAGACCCGTTTTCTCCCAACGATCCGGACGGCAGCCGTGCCGACATGGGCGCTTACTACACCCACACCGGATCTTATGGTTTGACGATACACGTGAATGAGCTGGCTTACCACCCGCCGGCCAACCGGCCAACCGGCGACTGGGTAGAATTGCACAACCGCAGCAGCGAAGCGGTTGATCTGAGCGAATGGACAATTGCGCATGGCAGCCATGACTTTGTTTTTCCGTTGAATACCACTCTAACAGCGGGAGATTATCTCGTTCTTTGTGAAGATACGGTGCTGTTTAAAACCCAGCATCCCGACGTGACCAACTACCTTGGAAACCTGCATTTTGAACTGAGCAATAAAGCCGGGAAAGTTGCCCTGTATGATGCCGCTGGCAATCTGATTCACAGCATCCGTTATGCCGATTTCCAACCCTGGCCGCCATTGGCAGACGGGCTTGGCGCAACGGTGGAATTGGACCAGCTAAAAGAGGGCAATCAAGTGCTTGATTGGCGGGAAAGCTATGTTCTTTTGGGCACGCCAGGTGGCCCAAACAGCCTTCGGCCTGATCGTTCTGGCCTTTACATCAACGAGTTGATGGCTTCCAATACCGAAACACTAGCTGATGAATACGGGGAGTTCGATGATTGGTTTGAGCTGTACAATGCCACGACCGATTCCCTCGACATTGGCGGTTTGTATTTTACGGATAACTTCGATTTGCCCACTAAATGGCAGGTCCCACTGCATAGCCCCGAACAAACGACACTTCCACCGGGTGGCTACCTGCTGCTTTGGGCCGACGAACAAAGCGGACAAGGCTTGCTACATGCTGAGTTCAAATTGGGCGCTTCGGGCGAAGAACTGGGTATTTTCCAAAGGGTAGCCAGCGGGTACGAAATGATAGAAAACCTCGCATTCGGTCCGCAGAATGAAGATGTAGCCTGGGGCAGGTACCCCGATGGCGGCCCGGAAACGGCATTTTTATTCCCGACTCCTGGTGCGGGTAATATCTTAACCCAGCTATCTGAAAAAAATACAGCGCGACTGCTGTTGTACCCAAATCCGTTTAAAGACCATTTTATTGTACCCCTTGAAAATTTGGCCAAGCCTTGTCGGGTGACGGTAATGAATGTACTCGGTCAAGCCTTGTGGGCATCCGGTTCGGTATGGGAAAATCAGGTGGTTTTTGAACGCAGGCAATTGGTGGGGGGGCTTTTTATTGTGGAGGTCATTGATGCATTTGGGCGGCGATATTTAGGGAAAGTTGTGGGGAGGTAATCGTTCAAATATACCTGCCGTTAAAGTTCCTGTTTTACCTTATGTGTTTCCAGCACACCATAAGAAATTGCTCATTCCTTTTGGTGAGCTTCATATTGCGCTTTTGCATTTGCGTCCATGTTATCATAGTTTAAGAGTTTGGCAATTATCGTAGTTAGCTTTTTACCGCAGCAACTTTTTGATGGCTCAGTCAAAACTAATCAAAGGGCGTGATTTCATCCGCTGCAAGTAATCACGCAGATGACTGGACAATGGAATAAGTTACCTAACCTCCCCTACTCCACCAAATTCACCAGTACCCGGTAATCATCAAACATGGCATCCTCCTGTTTCATCTCCAGCAGTTCGAACAACGTGTCGCCGTAAACATCTTCTAAATCCAAACGCGTTTGCGCACACCGGATTTCGATACGGCCTTGGGCAATCTGGGCCATCCTCCATTCATAGGTAGCTTCCATGCGCTTCATCATGCGTGCGTGCACCTCGTTGTGGTCACTGCCGGGCACAACGGCAGGCACATTCCGGAAGGCTTCGTTATTTCGGGCAACCATCCGGCCATTTTCGATGATAAAATAGGCCGTATGCGCCTGGTTGTCGTCGTTCGTGATCAGGTGGGCGTAAAGCGCCAATTGCAGATCTTCTTCGTTGCGGATGGACTGCTCCCGGTAGCGGGCACCCCGCCATTTCAGGTCCAGAACGGCAAGTTGCCCGTCTTTTTCGAGCACCACGTCTGCACGGCCATTGAGCTGGATGCCGAGGAAACCAGCCTCCAGTGGTTTTTCGGTGGCCAAAACTTTCCAGCCATTTTCCCGGATGAGCGAAACCAAACTCCAGGCGGCGTATTTGAGTTTGCGCACAAAGCCGGCACGTTCCGGTTCCATGCCGTACAGCAGCAACACTGCTCCTTCTTTGGCCAACAAACCAACGATTTCCTTTTCCACCCAACGCTCCAGTTCGTTTTTGTCAAGGGTTTCAATTTTCAGTTTCAGCAGCCGCTCAAAAAGCCGGTGCGCTAAGTTGCCCATCAGGGTATTGGGTTTGACAATGCTGAGGATGGAAGATTTCCGGAGTTTGATTTTGTGCCGGAACACCCACTGGTAAGGGTAATACAGCAGGGTTTCCAGGCTGGAAAAATTTTCTTCATCCCGCCGTTGGAGCCGGTGAGCAGAGGCAATTTCAAGGAAAGGCTTGGGTTTCCCTAACCGGCGCAAGCGGGCTGTTTGCCGTTGAGGTAAGACAAATAAACCAGCCAGTGGCCCACCTGCAAACTCATCTGTGTCAAAAATGAATGGATCCAGCTTGCCGAAGGTCGCCTCAACATCACCGAGAAGCGGATGGGCCATCAAAGCCTGGCCCTCGCTCGACTCCGGAATGGCCAATACCAACTGGTGCTTTGCCATTAAAAAAGGCTGTTGGCGCTGCCATACCGTAAGCCGGTTCTCATCCTGAGGGGTATCGAGCAGGATATTTTTCCCTGCAAAATAGTCGCGTTCGGCGGGGTACCAGCGGGAGAAAAAATGTACCGCCTCGCGCTGCGTAAAGTTCCACCACAAGAGCTGATCCACCGGAGCGGCCAGAGCCGCGGGCAGGTGACAATACGCCAGAGCATCGCGTTCCTGCTCTACCAATCGTGCAGGTGCCGGTTCGTAAACTGTTCGCACCACACGCTCCAGTTCAAGATGGGTCAGTTGTTTTTCCGGCAAGGCGCGCAACAGTTCCCGAATGCGCTTGGCTTGTTCGCCCAACACCACGAAGGATGCATTCCGGTTGCCTCCTGTGTCATAATTCTGATGTGCCCAAAGGTGCAGGTAGTCAAACATTTCGATCACCTCTTCTATGGGAACGGTTTGGTGGATGTCATAGCGGCGGCGTTCAAACCAAAACCGGTATTGGCGGCGGATTTCTCCAATGCGAATGGAACTGTCTTTTTCTGCCCGTGCTTCCAGTTCCTCAAAATAACGCCCGATGGTGTAATTCCAGGAATCGCTCAACATACCCGGCATTTCGGCCATCAGGGACGCAATGGCATTGGCCAGTTCTTCTTCCAGGGGCTTTACGGCCAAAGACACAAACTCCATTACTTTGAACGGATCAATCGGATTCCAGAGAAAAACCGTAACCAACTTTAAGACTTGTAAGGTCGGCCGCGCTGCCGAAGCCGAAACAATCCCCATCGCCGGCAAACCTTCCCGTATCAATGCATCCTCAAGCAAGCGGCTTTTGTCCGGGATGAGGCAGGCGGGCCTGAAAGCCGGATTTTGCTGAACAAAGCGGGCGGTGAATGCAGCCAGGTCGCTGTCGCGTTTGCCCCGAAGCAAAATCAGGCTGCCGTCGCCAGATGCCGGTTGTCGCCGGTCAGACTGTCCGGAAAGTGCCCGCTGTAGAACAGCCAGGTCAGAATTTCCGACCGGAAGCGGAGCCGCCGGTTTATTTTGAAGGGCAACTCCATTTTCCTGTAATTTTGTAAACAGGCGACGGTAGGCCAAAGGCAGATATTCGAAAGGTTCGTTTAATACAATATTGACTATCTGGTGCCTGCGCTTACCAATGGCTGCAAGTACCGCCTGCAGCCGGTCTGCGGCACCCGGGAGGAAATCGGACTGTTCCTGGATGCGTTGCTCGATTGCCGCAAGGCAGGCCAAACGCTCCGGAATGCCGGTATGTACTTCGAAGTTCCAGCCGGATAACAGTAATTCATCCCGGCGTTGCAACAGCTCAATGGCCGTAGCAAACTGATCGGCTTCAAAGGAGGCCCGAAAAAACGCAGCAGGATCGGCTTCAAGGTGTTCGGTTAGTGCCTGCCTGAACTGTCCGATGCGCAAATACTCGTTGTCCGGAGAATGGCCCCCCATCCCGAATGCAGCTTCCAGGGTGTGCAACAGGCCGGTAGGCCCTGTCCAACTTTCGCCACCAGTTGTTTGTTGAGGAAGCGGGCAAACGGCATCGTCCCATTGCAATCCAAAATGGATGGTCATTCAGTCATTTTTTTGTTCACACTATTCCGTTCCAAAATACGACATAACTTCCACCCGGGTATAAATTTGTTCCTCAAAATTTTTCACATGAACCTGATCGATTTTTTCAGTTTTGCCGGAACCTTCCTCTTTGCTGTCAGCGGGGCATTGGCAGCCATGGAGAAAAAACTGGACGTATTCGGCGCGTTTGTCATAGCACTGGCTACTGCGGTGGGCGGTGGTACATTTCGCGACCTGCTGATTGGGAAACAACCCGTTGTGTGGCTGACAAATACCTGGTACCTCGTCCTTATCGTCATAGCGGTCCCGATAAGCCATATTTTTAAGGGAAGTTTCCAAAAAATGAGAAAATCCATGTTTCTCTTTGACTCAATGGGGATCGGGTTGTTCACGATTCTGGGATTGGAAAAAACACTGGATGCAGGCCTGAGTCCCATGGCAGCAGTGTTGATGGGTGCTGTTTCTGCAGTTTTTGGCGGGGTTCTGCGCGATATTTTATGCAATGAAATTCCGATTATTTTCCGGAAGGAGATCTATGCCACGGCTTGTATCGCAGGGGGAATCTTATACCTTGCACTGGAATCCTGCTTAGCACAACGTTCCTTTAACATGCTGATTACCGTATTTTTCATTACCCTGATCCGGATTTTGGCGGTTAAACGCCGGTGGCGACTGGAATTTCGGTAATCAACAGGTTACTTCCGTTTGTCCAACTCTTCCTGTACTTTTTCATACACTTTTCCGATCCGCTTGGGGTCACTCCGAAGCGCCTTAATGGACTGTTCAAAGTCTTCTTTTTGTACATTGTGTTGTTTGAAAACGTAACCATACCACAAGGCTGCAACACTGTCTTTTGCCGCTGCCGGCGCGTCCTGGATAGCGACTTCTGCAATGTGAACATCCACCAGCAGCGAAACCAGCTTGCTTTCCGGGATCACGGGTGCTTTTGATCCGTCTTTACCACAGGAAATACCTAAAAAGCAAAGCACACTAAAAATAAAGTATTTCATGTTGTTTTACGAATACTGTTTTGGAAAATGAACTTCGCTTAAAGAGGCTGCCGGTACTTTGAAGTCGTTCCAGGAATTGATTTTTGCTTCCACTTTAAAAATGCCGCACGTCGGAATATTATCAATGTGCTTTTTGGAAAAATGGTTCGCGATGTAGGTAAAGGTCGGGTTATGGCCAAACAGGAGCACCGTTTCCGCATCTTCCGGAAAATTGGCAATCAGGTCAAAAATATCTTCCTTAAAAGCCTCATATATGCGGGGTTGAACCTGCACCTCTTTGCGGTCTATTTCAAAAGCATCTGCAAAAAACAGGGCCGTCGAATAAGCCCGGGTTGCCGGACTTGACACCAAAAGGTCTGGGTTTACCCCTTTGCTTTTCAATACTTTAGCCATAAATGGCGCGTCTTTCAACCCCCGTTCCTCCAAAGGTCGTTCAAAATCCCGGAGTGTTGGATGATCCCAGCTTGATTTGGCATGCCGAATGAAATAAATGGTTTTCATTTTATACAGATTTGATGCTGAATTAACGGTACGATCTGCCCTTCATTGCAAAATAGAGAAAAAAAATCGAGACGCCTGCGGGATTTCGGGGCAGATAACGAACTTTGAGGTAAAATACTGAATCCATGTCTTTCCAAAACAAAGTAGTCTGGATAACCGGAGCTTCTTCCGGCATTGGCGAACACCTCGCTTATGCTTTTGCAACTCAGGGGGCCAGACTGATTCTTTCCAGCCGGAATGAAGCAGAACTGGAACGCGTCAAAAAAAGATGCACAGCTGCAGCTCAGGTGCTCCTGCTTCCTTTGGATGTGGCGCAATTCGGCACCATTCCTGAAGCTGTACAAAAAGCTACGGCCCAATTCGGTCAAATTGATGTCTTAGTCAACAACGCCGGTATCTCTCAGCGGGCGTTGGCAGCAGATTCTGCGTTTGAAGTAGACCAGCGCATCATGGACGTGAATTTCCTCGGCACAGTTGCCATGACCAAAGCCGTGCTCCCCCTCATGCTGGCCCGGCGTTCCGGACAGATCGTTGTGATCAGCAGTGTGATGGGGAAAGTTGGGTTCCCGGGGCGTTCAGCCTATGCCGCTTCCAAACACGCCCTTCATGGTTTTTTCGACACCTTGCGGGCTGAGGTATTCAGGCACAACATTAAAGTAACCATCCTGTGTCCCGGCTATGTCCAAACCAACGTGACCGTCAACGCACTGAAAGGCGATGGCAGCAAAAACAATGTTATGGCAGAAGAAACCAGAAATGGCATCCCTGCGGATGTTTTTGCCGCTAAGGCCCTCCGCATCATTGCCGCTGAAAAAGAGGAAGCTCTGATTGGAGGAAAAGAACTTCTTGGTGTTTACCTGAAGCGTTTTATTCCAGGCGTTTTGTCGCGGATTATCCGCAAGAGGGAAGTCGGTTGATTTTATTATTATTTTCTAAAAACCCGAATTCAAAAATTCCCGTAAGTATTGTTGCATGGCCATCCGCAGTTTAGCCTCCGGGGTCACACTGGCTGCTTCCAGAGGTTTTTGGTTAAAAGTAGAGGTCGTGCAATTTTGAACCCTTATAATTTTAGGAATGATGAAACGGTTACCATTACTGTTGTTGGTGCTCCTGGCACTCCCGCTGTTTTCTTTCGGCCAAACCGGCAACTTAGAAGGCATAGTTTATGATGCCGAGACCAAAAAGCCACTGGCTGATGCAGTCATTTTTATTGAAAAATACAACATCGGCAGCTCCAGTGACGAAGCCGGCCGTTTCAGGCTACGTGGCATTCCGGAAGGAGAAACTACTTACATGATTGCGATCCTAGGTTACGAAATGTATGCTCAGAAAGCAATCATTACACCAGGCAAAACGACAAAAGTTACCGCAAACCTTGTGGGAAGCACTGTTAATTTAGATGAAATTGTCGTCCACGCTTTCAATGCACACAACGAGCAAAACATCAGCAAGATTGACATCAAGCTGCGTCCGGTTGTGAACTCACAGGAGATCCTGCGCATGGTACCCGGGCTTTTCATGGGGCAACACGCTGGCGGCGGCAAAGCAGAACAAATTTTTCTGCGGGGCTTTGATATTGACCACGGAACGGACATTGGGTTGACAGTGGATGGTTTGCCCGTCAACATGGTATCACATGCACATGGTCAGGGATACGCCGACCTGCATTTTGTCATCCCGGAATTGGTAGAAGCAGTCAATTTTGAAAAAGGCCCATACCACGCCAATAAAGGCAATTTTGTAACAGCCGGATGGGTGAATTTTAAAACCCGGGACGTGCTTGACCGCAACTTCGCCAAAATTGAAGGCGGACAATACAATACCTTGCGTGCAGTAACCGGCATTAATCTGCTGGGCCAGGAACTCCGCAAAAAGGGCCAATCTGCTTACATTGCCGGTGAATACAGCTATTCGGACAGTTATTTCGATGCACCTCAGTACTTCAACCGGGCGAACGTACAGGCGCGTTACAGCGGCGAGCTTTCAGAAAACTCCAGGCTGAGTGTGACTGGATCTCATTTCTGGTCGCGTTGGAATCATTCAGGGCAAATACCCGACCGCGCTGTCGAGTCAGGGCAAATTTCCTTTTTCGGTGCCATTGACGATACCGAAGGCGGGGAAACTTCCCGTAGTAATTTTAATGCTCAACTACTAACCCAAACTTCCGGTGGCGGTCTGTTCAAAAACCAGGTTTTTTATTCCAATTACAATTTTGAACTCTTCTCCAATTTTACTTTTTTTCTGGAAGACCCCATTAACGGGGATCAAATTCGCCAGAAAGAAGGCCGCAGTCTATTTGGATACAACGGCAGTTACAATTTTCCGACAAGGATTGGAAATGCCAATGGAAATACCACTTTTGGAGTGCAATACCGCCAGGACCTGGTTTCGGATGTAGAATTGTCCAATACCCGGAATCGTTCAGAAATCAAAAACCGCATTCAGTACGGCAACGTTCAGGAAAGCAATCTGGGCGTCTACGCAGATGAAAACATCCAGTTTTCACGCCGTTTTGCCATGAACATTGGCTTGCGCTACGATTTTTTCACCAATGCCTACACTGACCACCTTCAGGAAGGTCAAAAAAGCTCGGCAAGCGCCGGAATCCTGTCTCCGAAATTAAATCTATATTATACCCCTAACGACAAATTCCAGTTTTTCCTGAATACAGGCAGAGGATTCCATTCGAATGACACCCGCGTTGTGGTGCCTCAAAACGGCAAAGACATCCTGCCCGCGGCTTACGGCTCTGACCTTGGTGTCATCTGGAAGCCATTTCCGCGTTTGTTCATCAATACTGCATTTTGGTACTTGTGGCTCGACCAGGAGTTTGTTTATGTCGGAGACGGTGGAGTTGTGGAACCGAGTGGACGCTCACAGCGTTACGGGATTGATTTTTCAGCCAGGTACCAGGTTTTTGACCGGCTTTTTGCCGATTTAGACCTCAACTGGGCCAATCCGCGTTCTGTTGATGATCCTGACGGTGAAAATTACATTCCCCTGGCCCCGAGGTTTACCTCGGTTGGGGGCCTGACGTTGGTAGGCCCTGAAGGATTCAATGGCTCCTTGCGTTACCGCTACCTTGCTACCCGGCCTGCCAATGAAGACTATTCGATTTCAGCAAACGGGTATTTTGTAGCCGATCTGCAGCTGAACTACACCAAAAAGAATTGGGAAATCGGCCTCAACCTGCAAAACCTGCTGAATACCCGCTGGAAAGAAACGCAGTTTGCGACCGAAAGCCGCTTGTTTGATGAAGCAGAACCTGTAGAAGAAATTCACTTTACGCCGGGGACGCCGTTTTTTGGGCGGGCGTCTTTTACCTTATTCTTTTAAATGATATAGTTTTAACCGGCTGTCTGCCGTTTCAAAAACTTGGCCTGCACAATCGCCTGCACGGAGCGGTTTTCAATTTTGCTTTCCAACCAGGAAATGATGTCGAGATAAAGGAAAGGCCGGCGTTCGTAAGGTTCCCGCTCGATGCGAACCAACTTTTCCTTCAGAGAGACGAACTCCTGCTTCATTTCGCTTGCTCTCATTCGGGGCGTGCGGCGCAGGAAACGAAAAATTTCTTTTTGCACCTCGTGCAGGTCTTCCATTTTCAGGAGGAACCGGTAAACAGACTTGATCTGGTATTCCACCAGTTGGGCATTTCCGAGTTCGAAATGCGCAATGAGGTTTAATATTCGTGCAAAACACTGGATGTCTTCACGGTAATCCGGATTCTTTTGGTTGATGATCAGATTCAGGTAGTGGATGGCATTTTTAAAATCTCCGCTTCCAAAATACAAACAGGCAATGCGGTAGTAAAAAACAAGGATCCGGTGGTGGTCCCAGTTGTATTCGTCTTCGTCAATGATGTGCATCAGGCCGGGAACAATGGCTAATCCATCACTAAAGGTTCCCTCCATAAAATGCTTCTGAATGATGTGAATGTAGTTAAACAGGTGATAGGTACCTTCAATGTTTTTTTGTTCCGAAATATCCTGGGTAGCCGGAAAAGCATGCAGTTCCTGTAAAACTTCCACAAAACGGCTGTAGTGCAGCATGTTGAATAAGCTGGTGAGCAGGTTGTGCAAGCCCTTGAGGTATAAAGACGGATTGATCAGCTTCATTTCAGGGTTGGAATCAAAAAGATCAATCCACTTTTGCGAATAGCGGTAGCCGTAGGTAAACTCCTGTGTAGTATGATGGTACCAGGTAAATGCCTGGCAGTAATAAATTTTACCCCAGAAGTCCAGATCCTGATAGTTGGTTTGTGGCAGGTTGGAATGAAAAAACTCGCGCACCAGCCGGTAATCCTTTTCGCTTCGTACGTAGCCGACTTTCAGATACAGACCGTAGAGTTGTAAAGCCAGGTTGGAAAAGCGGTTGGTTTGCATCAAAATGGTGGTGAGGCGGTTGGTTTGAGTAGTCAGTTCCTCTGCCCTTCCCTCTATGCTGCGGGTGATGTATTGTGATTCAATCAGTTTCTCAAATTCCACAATTTCCATTGCCTGCACATGAAATTTACCTTTCATGGCCCGGCTCTTCACCTTGTCGAGCATGTCCAGTGCCTGTCGGTAAAGCCCCTTGTTGTACAAAACCCGGGCGCAATCAATCATCTCCCGAATTTGGATGTCTTCGTTGTAATTTTTGTTCAGCAAACGCAAACTTGTCAGCAACTGCTTGTATAAGTGAGCTTTAAGGTTAGAAAGCTGGCTTTTTTTAATGGCAGGTATGCGCCGGATGATCAACTCCTCATCGTAATCTTTGTGCCGTTCCAGAAAATCAAACAACTGCAAAAAAAGGATGTCATCGGACGACTGGTTGCGCCCGACAAAAAGCCGGAAATGCCTTTTCTCCGCCCTGCTCAAGGAGCGGATCAACTGAATCAAATCGTCTGTTTTCTGTTTAGGCATTGTAGTTATGTATTATACAAAAGGTTAAAAAACAATTGTTTACAAACAAAACCCTTCCATGCAGGCTTGTACTAAATGGCATTTTTGATTTCAGGAGCCATAAACACGAACTTAATTTTGATCGTTGTTTACCGCTGCATGCAAACTTAGTAACGTATTCCAAACATCAAGCTATGGCTGATACCCAAATTTTTATCTTTGACACGACGCTCCGCGACGGAGAGCAGGTCCCGGGATGTAAACTGAACTCGGATCAGAAAATTGAGATTGCCCGCCAACTCGAAAAATTAGGCGTCGATGTAATAGAAGCGGGCTTTCCAGTATCGAGTCCGGGAGACTTCCAGTCTGTTTCAGCCATTTGCCAGGCAGTAACCGAGCCTGTTGTTTGCGGGCTTTCCAG
>JABWAJ010000595.1 GCA_013361075.1 Saprospiraceae bacterium
ATTCCGGCTTGACGCCAACTGCCAGCAGGTTGACGATAAACTCCCATGTTACTTCCCTCATTTTCTGTGGGTTGTAAGGCATCGTCATGGCGTGGTAGTTCACGACCCCGTAAAAACATTCGTAGTTGGGCTGTAAATCTACCCAGTTTTTCACGGCGCCGAAGTAGTTGCCAAAATGCATGTCGCCCGTGGGTTGGATGCAGGAGAGTACGGTTTTTTTACGATCCATTTTTTATCAGTTAGCAGTTGGCAGTATATCAGTTGGCAGTCCTGTTCCGGATTCCAAAATAATTTTTATTTAGCTGGCAGTTAAAATTTCCCGCAAGGGATAAGCCAGGTCCGCAAAGCAGGACGCCACCTTTTGCCTCCTTTGCGGGAAACCATCAATCCAAAGCAGCAATAATCGAAATTTCAATGTTCACAAACCGTGGCAACTCAGCCACCTGCACCAGTTCGCGGGCCGGAGCGGTTTCGTCGTTGAAATATTGGCCGTAAACTGCATTGATCCGGGCAAAATTGTGCATGTCTTTCACAAAAACAGAGCATTTCACCGCGTGTTCAAAGGTGAGGCCCGCAGCTTCCAGAATGGCTTTAATGTTTTCCATCACCTGGCGCGTTTCGGCTTCAATATTTTCGGTAACGAGATCGCCGGTTGCCGGGTTGATGGCAATCTGGCCGGAAGCGTAAAGCATGCCGTTGTAGACGATGGCCTGATTATAAGGGCCAATTGGCGCGGGTGCTTTGTCGGTTTTGATGATTTTTTTCATGGATGCTGATTAGATGTTAGACATTGGATATTAGACGCCGGGCGCCCAATGTCCGAAAAACGAATTGCTTTTCAACACAAAAAGCCCCGCATCGTCATTGTTTTCGATGGGAGCTTATTGCTTTTATCCTTTAAAGCCGGCTGCTATGCCTCTATTTCAGGGGCTTTCACCACAACTTTGCCGCGATACAGCATGTTGCCGTCAGCGTCAAAATAAGTGCGGTGGTACATGTGCTTCTCGCCTGTTTTCGGGCAAGTTGCAATTTGCGGCGTAGCTGCTTTGTGATGCGTTCTGCGCGTGCGTGTCCGTTGCTTCGAGTGCCTATGCTTGGGATGTGCCATTGTGCTTGTATTTTATGGATTATCCTGATCTAAATTTTTTAATGCTTCCCAGATGGAATTGCCTCCTCCCGGTTGTTCGTCGTCTTGTGAAGTTTGGCCCTGATTGATCAAACGGAGCATCTCCTGATTACAGGGGCGCGGGTCGTCGTTTTCGCAATCGTACACACTGATCATTGGCAAAGCCAGACAAATGTATTCATACGCGTATTGGGCTACGTTGAAATGCGAAATTTCAGGGTTGACGTAAATCACTTCTGCTTCTTCCGGCATTGTTTCGTAGCTGAATTTGACCAGCAACTGTTGTGCATCGGCAATTGGAAGATCAATTGCTGCTGTACAGCGATCGCACTCTGCCCGAACCGTGCCCTCAAATTCAAATTCGAGGACAAACATTTCGGGGCGCTTGTCAAAATACAAAGTCATTTCGACGTTTCCCTCCGCTATCGGAGAGGCTTCAAACTGCTCAAAAAAGGAACGATCAATCTGAAAATCATATTGATGCAAACCGTGGTGCAATCCCTTTACAGGAATTGAAAAAGGCAATAAGGGATCCATCTTTTAATCAGTTTGACCTTTGTCACTTCAAAAACGGATGCAAAGATATATTTTTTGGCAAGATTACCATAGTTGTTTTAAAAAAAACAAGATTATCAACGAAGCAAGGAAACAGAACCGGAAAGTTGCTGGCTAAATCCGCCTGGTAAAGCCATCTCAGCTACAAAAACATACACGCCTTCCGGCATTGGTTTGCCCTTGAATTTCCCATTCCAGCCACATCCCGGGTCGTTGACCAGCCCGTCGCGGCATTCAAAAACCAGGGCTCCCCACCGGTCGAATATGCGCAGGTACAAAACCGGGGCCGCCACTTTGCCCTGGATGTAAAATACATCGTTGACTCCATCTGCGTTAGGGCTAAAAGCATTCGCGGTATAAACTTCGAGGTTGGGAATGACCGTCACTAAAATGCTGTCGACCGCTTCGCAACCATTGCCATCGGTGAGGCGCAACCGGTAAACCGTGTTTTCAAAAGGCTCGCTGGCCGGATGGGCACACCCGGGACAATTCAGGGCAGTGCTTCCCGAAGCCGACCAGGAAAATTGCAGCGTACCCGTGGCATTGGTCGTGTACTGTGGCACAAACTGATCGCCAAGGCGAATGCTGATATCTGCTCCCAAATCCACAACCAGGGGTTCTTCCTGTTCTAAAACCTCCAGCGTATCCCGGTAAGCAGCACAGGCCGTCGAAGCTTCCACCCAATATAGGCCCGGTACTTCTACTTCCAGGGTGTTGCCGGTAGAACCGTCGCTCCACAAATAGGTATCAGCAGCCACTGCGGCTTCCAAAATCAGGGCGGCGCCTTCACACAATACCAGTGTTGTATCGCTCAAAACGGCTTCCCTTTCTGCCACCGTCACAAGAGTGGGGTCGTTATTGCCCGGCTCTGTAGGGTCGTTGGACAAAAAAGGCGAAGGAAATGCTTCCGGAAAAGGTCCAAAAACAGCCTGGCTGCCATAGATACCCGGTGGTACATCCCCTACCCTCGCCCGAACGGTGATTTTGTTTGTTCCCAATAAGACGTGCAAATCGTGGATGTGCAAAACATTGCTTCCAACCCCGCTCAGGATCTGGCTTATTGCAGGCACACCATCCAATGCTGTAATGACGAAGCCGGAAGGCAGGGTATCTATCAGGTCAACCTGGGTATAAGCTGATCCGGCAGTATTAAGGATGCTGTACGTGTAGGTCACTTCCCCACAAGGCAAGACCAAAGCCGGTGAAACCGTTTTTTCAAATGACAGGCGAAACGGGCAGGAGCATCCGTCTGTAAAATTGCCCGGAGGACCGGGATTTTTTTGGGCAACAATCGCGCCATTGCGCTTATCGAGCAGGTAAAGGGTTGTTTCTGCGCCTCCGGTTGAACCATAAGCGAATAAATTGCCATGGTGGTCAAAAAACAGCGACCCCATAGAGGCAATGCCGCTCAGGGTTTGAAAACCAACACTCGTGACTACCCCGCTGGTAGTGAGGTTGACCAGGTGCCGGTTCTGGCTGTCGTAACCAAATAAGGTTCCAAAAAACGGATCAAATGCGATGTCGTCTATGCGGGTTTCCACATCACTGACAATGTTCATCGCACCAGCCATAAGGTTGCCGCTGGTCAGGTTAATGGTGCAGTATTCCCTGTCTATCTCTGTAATTTTGTCCCGTCCAATAAGGATCATGCTGTTGCCAAATGGAGAAACCGTACCCACGAAATAGTGAAAACTGGTGTCCAACCCCT
>JABWAJ010000596.1 GCA_013361075.1 Saprospiraceae bacterium
AAATTCGGGCGGGTAAAATTGTCATTGTAGTGGATGATGAAGACCGCGAAAATGAAGGTGATTTCATTTGTGCCGCCGAATGCATTACCCCCGAAATCATTAATTTTATGGCTACTCATGGCCGTGGATTGATCTGTTCGCCTATTGATGAGCGCCGTGCAGATGAACTTGGCCTTGACTTGATGGTTTCTTCCAATACTGCCTTGCACGAAACCGCTTTTACCGTCTCTATAGACCTGATCGGCCACGGATGCAGCACAGGCATTTCCGCTTACGACCGGGCAACAGGCATAAAAGCTTTGGTTAACCCCGAAACAAAGGCAGAAGATTTTGCCCGCCCGGGGCATATTTTTCCATTGCGGGCCAAAACCGGAGGGGTGCTCCGGAGAACCGGGCATACCGAAGCTGCCATTGACCTCGCAAGACTTGCCGGCTTTTATCCTGCCGGAGTGCTGGTAGAAATTTTGAATGAAGACGGTACCATGGCGAGGTTGCCCCAGTTACTGGAAATTGCTGCCCGTTTTGATCTCAAACTGATCAGTATCAAGGATTTGGTAGCTTACCGCATGCGCCATGAACGGATCATCAAGCGCGAAGATTCGGCCACTGTGAACACCCGCCACGGCGATTTTGAAGTCATAGCTTTTCGCCAAATTACAAGCGGCGATATCCATATTGCTTTGAAAAAAGGGGATTGGCTGCCGGATGAACCGGTGCTGGTCAGGGTGCACTCTTCTTCTGCTACGGGTGATATTCTCGGTACTTTGGTAGAGGATTACGGCAGCCATCTGAATAAAGTCATGGAAATTATTGCAGAAGAAGGCAAGGGGATTGTCATCTGCATGCGGCATACTGAAAAAAGTGACGCCATCCTGCACCGGATTCGGCAATACAAACACCAATATGAAACGGGCTATCCTGCTGTTTTGGAAAAAAAACAGGAAATGGAGCAACGCGATTTTGGTGTTGGTGCCCAAATTCTCCGCGATCTTGGCGCAACGAAGTTACGACTCATCACCAACAACCCACGCAAGCGAATCGGCCTGATTGGCTATGGCCTTGAAATTGTTGAAAGCATCGAATTGAATTAGGCATGCGGTTCGAACGAAAATACAGGGTTGAAGGCATGGCCCCTTTTGTGCTGGAACAGTTGATCCTCCTGCATCCTGCTGCTTTTGAAAAAGTATTTCCTGACAGGCAGGTCAACAATGTTTACTGGGATACTGCGACCTGGGACCTGGCACAGGATGGCATCAACGGCATTGCGGTACGGGCTAAAATCCGGGTGCGCTGGTACGGCACCACCGCTGGTCAGCTCAACAAACCGGTGTTGGAGATAAAATCCAAAACGAACATGCTCGGGGAAAAAACGCTGATGCCCCTACCGGATTGCACATGGCATAACTTGCCGCAACTCGTAGAGGAACAACTTCGCGAACGATTTTCAGGCAACAGCTTTCAACCCGTTTTGGTCAACACCTATCACCGGGCCTATTACCTCAGCATCGATGGCCGGTTTCGGCTCACCATTGATCAGGGAATGGCTTACGGTGCTTTTTTGCCCTGGAATTTTGCGGTACCGTTGGAAGACACCGGAATGGTGATCGAATTAAAGTATGATGCCCGTGAAGACGGAGCTGCCGACGAGATTGCGGCTTACCTGGGATTGACCATGACCAAACATTCCAAATACACCCGGGGCCTTTCGCTGATTAACCACCATTTGGTCATTTGATTACCACCTCAGCGCTTCCGGACCTTCCCGGATTATTTCAGGCTCAACGCCCGTGCAGGTTACCAGAGCAGAAGGAATGGTGCCACCGATCCCGCTGTCAATGACAATGTCAACGAGTTTTTGATAAATTTCATAAATTTCAGAAGGATCGCTGTAGTATTCCAGAATGTCGTCATCCGACTTGAGCGAAGTGGTCAAAATTGGCCTGCCGAGTTCTTCCACAATATCCAGGGGTACCCGATGGTTGGGAATGCGTACACCAATTGTGTTTTTTCGGTTTTTGAGTAGTTTGGGCATATCATTATTGGTTTCCAGAACAAAGGTGAACGGCCCCGGCAGGTTGTTGCGCAACAGCTTGAAAGTAGGGGTGTTGATGGGTTTGGTATATGCAGCAATTTGACTGATGTCTTTGCAAATGCAGGAAAGCATGGCTTTGGCCGGATCTAACCGCCGAAGCTGACAAATGCGTTCCACCGCTTTGTGCTGAAAAATGTCACAACCAAGGGCATAAACGGTATCGGTCGGGTAGATGATGATCCCGCCTTTGCGCAGGACCTCCACTACCTGACTAATTTTTCTGCCTTCCGGATTGATTGGATTGATGTTAAGAAGCATGATCCGCTGATTTGGCCACGAATCTACACATCAATCTTCATCTTCGTCAAACAAATCGTCGTCGCCGAGCATATTGGCCAGTACATCCCGAAACGAGAAGCTGGATTCCAGGGTTTCTTTGCTTAAAATATTAAACGTGGACAGGCCATGCAGCACCAATTCCATGTACGTGTACACTTCGTCTCCCTGAATTTTTATGGTTTGTTCCACCAGTTTGCGCAAACCCGCTACTTTGTCAAGCGCTGTACGGAATTCGGCGTCACTGCAATCGTTCATCAGATCAATTGTATTGCCGGCGGCAAACCAAGCACGCGTAGCGCCGTAAGGATCGCGATCCTGACCTTTTTTAAGGCGATCAGGATTGGAAAAGTGATCCAGAAACATGGCTTTGATGGCCTGATTCATCAGCACCATCGCAACTGCGTATGGACCTTCCTGCTCACCTTCATACACAAGCTCCACCTTGCCGGTAATGGCAGGCACAATGCCCCAGAAATCAGTAATTCGGGCGGTCGTTTTGCCTTCACCGTTAATGAGCATGCGCCGTTCTGCCGTACTGACCAGGTTTTCATAGGCAGAAATACTCAAACGGGCTGATACACCGCTTTTGTCATCTACCAATTCACTGTCTCTGGCTTCAAAGGCAATGCGTTCCAGCAAAATATGCAGGACATCCGGCACAGCAATCGCATTTTTTTGCTCTTCGGCCAGTTGGGCTTCCTGTGTGGTAATCCTCCTGGCAATGTCTATGGTTTTAGGGTAGTGCGTAAGAATCTGACTTTCAATACGGTCTTTTAGCGGAGTAATGATACTGCCCCGGTTGGTGTAATCTTCCGGATTGGCCGTAAACAAAAATTCAATATCGAGGGGCAGGCGAAGCTTAAACCCTCGGATTTGCAGGTCGCCTTCTTCCAGAATGTTGAACAGGGATACCTGAATACGAGCCTGAAGGTCAGGCAACTCGTTGATAACAAATATGCTGCGGTGTGCTCTGGGCACCAATCCGAAATGGATGACGCGCTCGTCAGAGT
>JABWAJ010000597.1 GCA_013361075.1 Saprospiraceae bacterium
ACCTATAGTCTTTCGGTAGAAGCAATTAGTACGATGGTGGAATATACCAGAAAATTAGCTTTTGCACTCAATATACGGGGCTTGATCAACGTACAGTTTGCCATTAAAAAAGCAAAAGACAGCGATGAGGAACAGGTCTATGTCATAGAAGCCAATCCTCGTGCATCGCGTACTACGCCTTTTATTGCCAAAGCTTATAAAGTGCCCTATCTGCAAATTGCCACCAAAATAATGCTGGGAACACACAAACTCAGCGATTTTGACATCCGCCCACAGCCGAGTGGCTACGCCATTAAGGTTCCGGTATTTTCATTTGATAAATTCCCGGATGTAGATAAAAACCTGGGGCCGGAAATGAAATCTACCGGAGAAGCCATCCAGTTCATCCGAGATTTGTCGGATCCGTTTTTCCGGGAGTTGGACAGGAATCGCTACATGTATTTGACGCGGTAGACGTAGTTTAATGATTACATGAACTTTACATCATCAATTATCAGTCATGTAATCATCAATCTAATAGAAAAATAAGAACTCCTTGCTGTCGCGATGGCTTCGCCTCGTTTGCTCTATTTTCCGGGCTCTGCCCGACTGTCGGTGTTGGGCAGAGCCTGGCATTAAGTAGGCTTCACTCCGCCGCCGGAGCTTCCACCCAAAAATTATTGACGCCTTCACCCTGGGTAATGGCAACCAATTCCTGATTCAGCAAATCGAGCAGGGCCAGAAAAGTAATGATGGCATGAATCCGGTCGAGGCATTCTCCGAAGAGCTGTTTGAACCCTGCTTTAGCACCGGCATGGATTTTTGACAGGATAAAATGCTGCTGGTCTTCGATGGTGTAATTAAACTGTGCAATGCGATGGATGGTAGTGGGATTGCTTTCGTCGAAGCGCCGCATGACGCGCTCGAAGGTGCGCAGGAGTTTGAAGAGGGTAAGAGCCTCCAATTCTGAATCCACCAATGCTTTGGTAGCAATGCGCCTGAGCTCGTCAGAAGCGTTACCGCGTTCGTTTTGCTGGGAGCGTTGTTCTTCCAGCAGGCGCATTTCCTCCAGGATACTTTTGTAGCGTTTGTATTCCAGCAGGCGATCTACCAATTCCTGACGCGGGTCAATTTCATTCCCCTCTTCGTCCACTGGCTTTCGCGGCAGCAGCATTTTAGCCTTAATGCGGCAAAGCGTTGCCGCTACAAGGATGAATTCGCTGGCCAAATCAATGTTCATGCGCTCCATCTGGTGGATGTAATCCAGGAAATCGCTGGTGATTTTGGAAATTGGAATGTCGTGAATGTCCAATTCATCCCGCTCAATGAAAAAGAGGAGCAGGTCGAAAGGCCCCTCGAACTGGGGGATTTTTATGGTGTAGGCTGCGTTCATCTTCAATCAACTACTTTGGATATTTTTCCAAATTGATTTTAAACCACTCCTCCTGAGCATCTGTAGGGTACTCATGCACTACGTTTTTGTCTAATTTTTCCTGCGCATTTCTGATGGAGCGGGAAATCATGCTGTGTTCCATAACTTCATGTTCAGCCATGCCCATTTTTTGCATCAGGGCAATGAGGTTGTCGCCGCCAAAAAGTTGGAGGAGCGGATCTTCCATAGAAACAAAAGCCACCATGTCTTTTGGTTTCCAGTGCTGCATCACTTTAGTTTCCCGGCTTGCAAGAGGATAGTGTTCAAGCAGGAAAACATTCCGGTCTTTTACATCCAAAGGCTGGAGATAGGGCACTGATTCTATAGGAAAAGACCGGTTTTCTGCTTCAAAAAACTGCTGCCATACCTGGATGGTTTCGTCAAACCAGGCGGCAATAAGAGGGTTTTGTGCAGAGGTAATCAGGGACAGAGCCCCCTGTTTTTTAGCGGCATCAGTCATCCAAACCAAGTCCCGGATTGGAGGCATGGATTCCTTTTTTTTGAAAAGACCAAACATGGAAGCTTGTGTTTAAGTACACAAGATAGGTCAATTACGGCACAAGCCGGTTATGGTGGTCAGGAAAAACAACGCTTGGCTGAAATTGCTTTGCCTCTTCCAATTCCATCCAGGCGTAGCCCATGATGATGACGAGGTCGCCCACTTGCACAAGGCGCGCCGCAGCGCCATTGAGGCAAATCATGCCCGAACCACGTTCGCCGCGGATGACATAGGTTTCAAACCGCTCGCCATTGTTGTTGTTGACGATTTGCACGCGCTCTCCTTCGATTAAGTTGGCTGCGTCCATCAGGTCTTCATCAATCGTGATGCTGCCAACATAATTGAGATCGGCTTGGGTGACAACGGCCCGGTGTATTTTTGATTTAAGTCTCTGGATCAGCATGTTAAGCTATTTTCTGTAAAATAGGGGCAAATTTGCAAACTTGCCTTTTACACCCAACTACATCCGCCTAATCTCCGCTCCAATCGCATTCAGGCGGGTATCGATGTATTGATAGCCCCGGTCAATCTGGTGAATGTTGTGGATGACACTCCTGCCTTTGGCCGACATGGCTGCAATCAGCAAGGCTACTCCGGCCCGGATGTCGGGCGAAGTCATTTCTATGCCACGCAACTGAAACCGGCGGTCGAGGCCGATCACGCTGGCGCGGTGCGGGTCGCAAAGAATGATCTGTGCACCCATATCAATCAATTTGTCTACAAAAAACAGCCGGCTTTCGAACATTTTCTGATGAACCAGCACGCTGCCTTTAGCCTGGGTGGCCACAACGAGGACAATGCTCATCAGGTCGGGGGTAAAGCCTGGCCAGGGGGCATCATAAATGGTCAGGATGGAGCCGTCAATAAAATTTTGAATTTCGTAGTGTTCCTGAGCCGGGATAAAAATATCATCTCCCCGGAATTCCATGGCAATACCAAGGCGCTCAAAAACGCGGGGTATGATACCCAGTTCAGGTATTTGAACGTCTTTGATGGTAATTTCGGATTGTGTCATGGCGGCCATCCCGATGAAACTGCCCACTTCGATCATGTCTGGCAGGCACCGGTGCGTGGTACCGCCTAAGCTGGATACGCCCTGAATGGTGAGCAGGTTGGAGCCAATGCCCTCAATGCGGGCCCCCATGCGGTTGAGCATTTTGCAAAGCTGCTGAACATATGGCTCACAAGCGGCATTGTAGATGGTGGTTGTTCCTTCAGCAAGGGTTGCACCCATCAATACGTTAGCTGTGCCGGTGACCGAAATTTCATCCATCAGAATGTAATGGCCTTTCAGTCCTTGCGACTCTACGGTAAAGGCATTCAATTCCGGGTTATAGTGAAATTTAGCGCCAAGCTGCTCGAGGCCCAAAAAGTGGGTATCCAATCGCCTGCGGCCAATTTTGTCACCACCGGGTTTGGGAAGAAATGCTTTGCCAAATCGTGCAACCAAAGGTCCAATGATCATCAC
>JABWAJ010000598.1 GCA_013361075.1 Saprospiraceae bacterium
GTTGGTTCACTTGCCCTCAAGTTTGATGTTTTTGCAGGCAACCAAACCGATTGATTCTACAGAATTATTTCATTTCCCTAAATTACTGCCTCTTGCCTTTTGCCCTTTGCCTTTTGCCCTTTGCTTTTTGCCCCTCGCCCTTACGACAAAAAAAAATTGAATGCCCACCCACCATTTTTCTATCTTCCTGCATCTTTGTTTTTATAACTTAATTTTTAGTTATAAAATTTATTCCTTAGTTTTGTGCTTTCAACAGCGTTTTACAAAAGAATACCTGTGCAATGAACAAACTAACGAAAGCAGAAGAGGAAATCATGCAAATCATCTGGCGGTTGGGGCCCTGTACCGTGAGCGATGTGCGTGATGACATCGAAAAAACGACCGGGCAACCCAAACCTCCGCACAGCAGCATTTCTACCATTGTGCGCATTCTGGAGGAAAAAGGGTTTTTGACCCACAAAACGTATGGCCGCACCTATGAATACCGGCCTGTAGTCAGCAAATCGGAATACAGTAAACTGAGCCTTCAGAAGCTGGTGTCCGATTACTTCGATGGTTCTATGGAGCGATTGGTTTCTTTTATGGTGCGCGAAAAAGACCTGAAACCGGAAGACCTGACTGAATTGCTGGATCAATTGGAAGATGAAGATTAACTGACTTTCAAAAGGAAAAGACATGGCGTTATACCTGCTGGAAAGTTCATTGTGCTGGCTGCTTTTCTACGGCTTTTATGCCCTGACGCTTAGCCGCGAAACGTTTTTTGGCCTCAACCGCTGGTATCTGCTAAGTACATTAGCGCTGGGGGCCGTCATTCCACTGCTGGAAATCCCGGTTGAATGGATCATCCCCACGCCCGAAATATCTCTGAGCGCCTGGTTGCCGATGGCGGAAATCGGCGGTATGGGGCCGGAGATTGTGGTGATCCCCGCACCGGCCAAACCTTCCCTGTTTCAAACCCTGGTGCTGCCTGTTTATTGGGCAGGCGTTGCCTTCGCAGGGGTTCGGTTTGTTGTTGGCTTGGTCCAGATCTTCCTGTTGTATGTAAAGGGGAGCAAGAAACACTTTGTGGGTCATACAGTGGTGACGACAACCCGCACCCATCTCCCTTTTTCCTTTGGGAACTGGCTTTTTATCAGCCGCCACAACAATTTTTCAACAGAAGAAACTGAAAAAATTGTGCGGCACGAGCTGGCCCATATCCGGGGCTGGCATACGGCTGATGTGCTGTTGCTGGAAATTGTCTGTATCCTTCTGTGGTGGAGTCCGCCTGTTTACCTCTATCGCCGCTCGCTGCGCACCGTACACGAATATTTAGCCGACCATGCTGTCTTGCAAACGGTCCGGCGCAAAGAATATGGCCATTTATTAATCAGGCAGGCGCAATCCGGAATGCAGCCCGCCCTTGCCAATCATTTTTTTCATTCACAACTTAAAAAGCGAATCATGATGATGACTAAAACACAATCCGGGAAAACGGCCCGGCTGAAATACCTGACGGTTTTCCCTTTACTGGTATTGGCGATGCTGTTGTTTGCCAACCGGGAAGTACTGGCCCAGGTAAGCATTACGGAAAAAAACACCATAGCAGAACCTGCAGCAACGCCCGATGCGGCTCCGGCCAAAAGCCCTGCGAAGATCAGAATAACAGAGTCAGAAAAATCACCGGAATCCTACGCGTTGCTGGAAGGAAAAGCCATAACAGTCATAGGATGGGGCAATCCGGCAAATCCCGAACACCCCCTTTATTTTATTGACGGACAGGAAGTTACTCAGGAAGACCTCAATGGGGTTGATCCTGGTGACATTGCGCAGGTGGAGGTCTTGAAAGGAGAATCGGCCATTGCCGCGAAAGGACCCCGTGCAGCACACGGCGCAGTGCTGGTCACCACTAAAAACGCACCGGGCAACCCGGATGAAATGCCGCGTTTCCCGGGATGTGAAGCGGTGAAGGATGTACAGGAGCGCACCAATTGTGCTTTTGGAAAACTGATGGAATTCATCGGCGCCAACCTGAAATATCCGCAAGCAGCACGCGATGCATCCATTGAAGGCACGGTTGTGGCCTCTTTTACGGTGAATGCAGATGGCAGCCTGTCGGATGTAACCATCGTTAAAAGCATTGGCGGCGGCACAGATGAAGAAGTGAAGCGCGTCATTGGCCTGATGCCGAAGTGGATTCCTGCTCAAAAAGGCGGCAAAGCAGTAAAAAGCGAGATGAAACTACCGGTGAAATTTAAGTTGGATGCAGGCCAGCAGCCAGCTGCTAAGTCCATGGATGAGGAAACCTTTAAAGTAGTGGAAGAAATGCCGCGTTTCCCGGGATCTGGTTGTGAAACCAGTGATTCAGATCAGGTTGCCAAAAAACAATGCGCCGATAAAGCCATGCTGGAGTTCATTTACAAAGGCATCAAATACCCGAAAGCTGCGCGCGATGCGGGCACGGAAGGTACGGTGGTTGTTTCGTTCATCGTTGACAAGTCGGGCAAAATCCGCGATGCTTCCATCCTGCGCGGCATTGGCAACGGCTGTGACGAAGAGGTGCTGCGCCTGGTTGGGGAAATGCCGGACTGGATTCCCGGCAAACAACGCGGAAGAGACGTAAATGTCCAGTTCAACCTGCCGATCAAGTTCAAACTGGAGGCGCCTGCTCCCAAAACGGACGACTTGTCTAAGCCACAGCCTGCTTTCCCGGCAAAGAAAAAAGCGCTCGAACCTTCCAGATTCAGTGCTTCGCCAAACCCGGCTTCCAAACAAGTTCGGGTTTATTTTGAAGCCGATGTGAAACCCGTAACGGTCCGCATCATGGATGCCGCTCAGAAAGTTATTTTTGAACAGCAGGTAGAAGTTTTCAACGGCGTTTACGACAAAACCATCAACCTCGGCAGCGCTCCGAAAGGCGTGGCCTACATTGTGGTTTCGCAGGAAGGTCTGGAGCCGTTTGTTCACAAACTCGTCGTGCAGTAAGTACAGCGGAAGCTATGAAAAATTAACGCGAATCACCCCGAATTTTGTTTTAAGAAGACCTCGGAGAGGTTGCACGTGGCCACCATAATTTCCAATTACCATTGCCTGTGCAATCTCTCTGAGGCTTCCTGCTATGGAACGTTTGGGGTTGTGTAAAGAAGCAAGAGGCAACTAACAAAGGGCAATTCTGTTTCGTAAAGCTCTATGTTTTCGTAATCAAATCAGAAAAATCACGAAAGCATTGAGCTTTACGAAATTCTTGCCCTTTGCTCCTTTGCCTTTTGCCCTTTGCTCCTTTGCCTTTTGCCCTTTGCTCCTTTGCCTTGCCGCTGCACCCATCCTGACCGGTCTAAATGACCAAAACAACATTCACCAGCCCTGATTTGCCTGTTTTCTCA
>JABWAJ010000599.1 GCA_013361075.1 Saprospiraceae bacterium
AATCCTTGAGCAGGTCGCTGATGCGTTTAGCTTCCGGCACATAAAGTACATCAGACCGAACCAGGTTTTGCCACCTGAAAGCAGACGTTTCGTTGAGGTGCCCCAACAGGTCTTTTACATACAAAATACCTTTGATGTTGTCAAAATCATCCATGTACACCGGAATGCGCGAATAGCCTGATTCCTGAGCAACGGCGATCACCTTTTCGTAGTCGCTGTTCACGTCAAGGGCAACGACGTCTACCCGCGAGCGCATGATTTGCTTCACCATCACATCGCCAAACTTGACAATGCTTTTAAGGATGTCAATTTCCTGTTTACCTGCAACGTCATGGCTGATGACGGCCAGCGTAATGGCTTCGTCAATTTCCTCACGGCTGGCAACCGAATTGGGCGTTGCGTTTTTTGCGAGCCTGCGCTCTACAAAACCGGTCAGCGTAATGAGCAAAGTGGTGAGCGGGCGAAATACCCGGATCAGTACCCGGAGCGGTGCCGACATCAAACGGGCCAGCTGGATGTTGTTTGAGCGGGCGTAAACTTTGGGCGATACCTCGCCGAAAAGTACCAGCAGAAATGTGACACCCACCACCGTAATCATAAAACTGATGAATCCCGACAGGGCAGGTTCGGAAAAAAAGTTGCCCAATCCCAGGGTATAAATAATGGAGGAAGACCAAAAGCTGATGGTCTCTTCCGGAAGTGCCCGTTTCAATACAAAATCGGACAACAAAACGATGCCGATATTGACGAAGGTATTGCCTACAAGTATGGTAGCCAAAAGCAACCCGGGGTGGTTTTTCAGCGAAAGGATGCGTTTTCCGGAAGGACTGTTTTCTTCTTCTATTTTTTCAAGATCGGATGGAGCGAGCGAAAAATAAGCAACTTCCGAGCCTGACATCAGCGCTGAAGCGCACAACAAAAATACAAGGCCGACCAACCCGAAAACAACTTCGATTGAAAAAATCGGGGTCGCGGAGAGAAAAATAAAACTTGAATAAAGCCAGCTGTCAGGTTCAGTTTCCAACGAGATTTGAAGTTTGTGAAACCATGCGATTGCCCCGGAAATTAAAAGGGCAAATCGTTATCGGAACCTCCATCGGGCATTGGCGACATCGGCGGGGGAGCGTCGTTGTAGCTGCTGCCGGGTTCGTCTGCCTGTGAAGGGAAATAGCCGCTGCTTTCCTTTTTGGCCAAAGAGCGGAAATAATTGGCGACTACTTCTGTGATGTAGCGATCGTTGCCGTCCTGGTCTTTCCAGGAGCGGTGTGTGAGTTTGCCTTCAATGTAAACGGGCATGCCTTTCTTCAGTTGGGCCTCTGCTCTTTCTGCAAGATTGCGCCAAACGACAACATTGTGCCACTCGGTCTGGTCCTGCCAGTCTCCGTTTTTGTCTTTGTAGCTTTCATTGGTGGCAATTGTAAATTTTGCTACGACGGCACCATTTTCGAGGCGACGCACTTCCGGGTCTCTGCCCAGGTTGCCGATCAGTATGACCTTATTGACCATAGTCTATGCTGGTTTGTTTGTTGTCGAAGAGATGCTGTGGGGCATCAAACTAATCTTAAATATAAGGAATTATCCTTCAGGTAGCGATCTATCACCTTTGGAAAGGCAAAATTATTCAAGTTTTTTTGTTCCACTGCTATAAACGGCGCGGTATTTGGTAATTGCTTCATTTCGAGGTCTATTTCAAAAAAAAGGGCAACGACTTTCTGGTGGGTCAGCAGTTGCCGGAAAGGCCCGGCAATCTGTCGCAAAGACCAGCTTTTTTCCCCGATCAATTCCTGCCAGAGGGCTTCCTGCATCAAACTTTCGGGGCTTTCAGCAAGGGCTTCGCGTTCGATCACCGGGAATTCGTAAAGCTGCTGCCAGATGTCGGCGTCTGTGCGTTTCCGGATCAGCGTTTGCCCGTCGGTGCGCAAGACTAAGTAGTGGAAAAACCGGTCCCGCTTTTCTATTTTTTTAGCCTTTACGGGCAATTGCTCCACGCGGTTTTGCTGAAAAGCCCGGCAATCTTGCGACATGGGGCAGGCGCTGCACTGCGGGTTGCGCGGCGTGCACCAGGTGGCACCGAAGTCCATGATGGCCTGGTTGTATTCGGCGGGGTTTGCTGCGTCCAGAAGCTCTCCGGCCCGTCGCGCAAACAGCTTTTTCCCTTCCGTGCTGTCAATGGGCAGGTCAATGCCGAGGTAGCGCGCCAGCACCCGGAACACATTGCCGTCCAGCACGGCGTGTGGCAAATCGTAGGCAAAAGAAGCAATGGCGGCGGCTGTGTAGGCGCCTACGCCTTTGAGCTGCAGCAGGCCTTCGTAGGTGTCCGGAAACTGGCCGCCCAATTCGGAAGCCACCATTTTTGCGGTGCCGTGCAGGTTTCTGGCCCGCGAGTAGTAGCCGAGGCCCTCCCAGAGTTTCATCACCTCGTCTTCGGGCGCGTTGGCTAAGGCTTCTACCGTTGGGTATTTTTCGCGAAAGCGCTCGAAATAGGGCAATCCCTGCTCCACACGCGTTTGCTGCAGGATGATTTCCGACAGCCAGATGGTGTAGGCGTCGGGGTGCGCCTTCCAGGGCAGGGGGCGGGGATTGGTCTTGCGCCAGGCGAGGAGGCGTTGGGAAAAAGTCGAAGAATCCATGTACAAATGTAGGTATTGGAAGGTTCGTGTTTTTGACTATTTTGGAATTGTGCAAAGGAGCGCTTAAATTTGGAGGTAATAATGCCGCATTGTCATACAAATTCAAAATATGAAAACATTAGGGTTGAATATACCGGATAGCATAGCAATAGACGATAACGAAGCGCTTATGGCAATTGCTTCCCGTCTTTATGAAAAAGGAAAACGATCTCTTGGCCAGGCAGCTGATCTTGCCGGGCTTTCTAAACGTGCATGCATGGAAGTTTTGGGAACTCATGGCGTTTCCATTTTTAATTACTCACCAGACGAGCTTGATCGGGACATAGCCAATGCGAAGCATTATCATCTCTGATACAAGCTGCCTTATTTTATTGGAGAAAATTGGCGAGCTATTGCTGGTGCATGAACTTTTCGGCGATTGATGCGAAACAAAAAGGATTATTAGAAAGCATTGGACCCAATCTGGAAAAAATCAAAAAGACAAATTTCAGATTGACGAAAGCATTGGAAGACCGAGCGCTGGAAAGAGCGGGCGAATTGTAAATCAACGATTGTTTTTGTTGAAAATGCCTCTTATTAATTTGATAACGTGAACTCGGGCATTTTTAAGAAACGGCGGACTAAAGCCCGCGAAACGGAGGGCACCGTGCTATGTTCCGCGGGCTTTAGTCCGCCTTGTTTCCCCAAAAGGTACAAAATCCTGACCACGGTTGTTGCAAAATTTGATAGCAATAAGTCACCCGGTTACTACGACAACCAAAAATCATGAACGAAACCAAACTGTTCACCACCCAAATCAAAGCTTTGGTCGCCAAACACGACCTGAAGGAAGCCCTCCGCCAGCTCCGGCTGCTGCTCGAAAACAGCCCGGCATTGGAGGAAGCCCTTCAGCAGGAGGAGCGGTTTAGGGACATCCGCCGGCAAATCCGCCTCGGGCTGGTAGACGAAGAACAGGCCAACCTGCTCCACAACCAGATCAGCGCAGCCATCCTCGAATTGCTGCGCGAACTCGACTCGCCGGAAAGCCTTCAGCCGTCCGTCCGGGCGCAGGTGGAGCAGGCTGCCGGGGTGGTGAACAGCAAAAATGTGGTGGTGGGTTCGACGATAGAGGCAGGCCAAAATGCTGTTATTGGCGATGGAAACACCATTCAACAAACGTTTATTACGTATGCAGGCGAGCGCAAAATCCCCCGCCTGCTCAGTACCCCACCCTTCATTCCACCGGTATTTATCGGCAGAGACGATGAACTCCGGGAGGTACACGACCGCCTTTTCGGCGGCCAAAATCTGCTGCTGCTGGTGAACGGACAGGGCGGGATCGGCAAAACTTCCTTTGCAGCAAAATATTGGGAATTGTTCCAGGACAAATACAGCCATCTGGCTTTTGTTTATGTCGGGGGCGGCATTGCAGAAGCGCTGCTTTCCACCGTTGCGCCTGCATTGGCGCTGGACTTCCCGGACACAATGCCGACCTTCCAGCGCTTCGAGCAGTTGATTTTTTTTGTTGCAAACCTCCAAAAACCCTGCCTGCTGGTATTGGACAACGCCAACGACGCCGGAGATCTGGAAAAAATATACCCCCTGCTGGGGCGCTGCACCAATTTCCACCTGCTCCTCACTTCCCGCCTGGCAGAATTTGAAGAAACGGCGAGCTATGAGATCGGGGCTTTGAAAGCACAGTTCCCGCTTGACCTGTTTAAAAAATACTACCCCAGGCACCTGGAGGCCGAAAACGAGTTGTTTTGGGGCATCTTCCGGGCGGTTGGCGGGAATACGCTGGTACTGGAAATTTTAGCCAAAAACCTGCGCGAAATCAACCAGGCCGAAACCTTTTACCCGCTTTCCCAACTGCTCGCCGACCTGCAAGGCAAGGGGCTGCTGCAATTGAGCGAGCAGGCCAAAGTGAAAGTGCACTGGCAGGGTTTCGAAAAAACCGAACCGGAACAGATCATCCAGGCGCTCTACGATTTGCACCCGCTGGAGGCTGACGAATTGGCGCTCCTGAGCAATTTGGCCGTGCTGCCGCCTGAAAACATTCCCTATCCGACCCTCAAAAGCCTGTT
Organism: Saprospiraceae bacterium; assembly: GCA_013361075.1. Lineage (GTDB taxonomy): Bacteria > Bacteroidota > Bacteroidia > Chitinophagales > Saprospiraceae > JABWAJ01. The sequence goes on from JABWAJ010000599.1 coordinate 4,694, forward strand.
GCAACCGGAAAACGCCCGGCAATTTTCCGATACCCTGACCCGCCTTTTCCGCAAAGGCTGGATTGAAAAAGGAGAAAGCGACGGCGTAATGGATTATAAAACAAGCCCGGTGGTGCAGGAAATTGTGCGCCGGAAGAACCCGGAACTGCGCAGAGATTGCCGGGGGCTGGTGGATGCATTGAATGAAAAATTAGATTACGAAGCCGGGGTAGGTCATTTTCTCAATGCCACTTATTCCGAAGCCTCGCATTTTGTCCGGTATGCAGAAGCTGTATTTGCAAACTTACCGGAACCTGATTGGGATTTACAGGTATTAACAGAACGAATCGGTAGGTTTCATCAAACCACCGGCAATTTAGAACAGGCTTTATCCTTTTATGAAGCATTGATGCAGGTCGATAAATTGCTTTGTGCTTCCGATCCTGACAACGCAGACTTCAAAAACGGGTTGGCCGTTTCTTACGAAAGACTGGGCTCCATCCAAAGCGCGCTGGGCAATTTGGAGCAGGCTTTGACTTTTTTTGAACAATACAATCAGTTAGAAAAAGAACTGTACGAAGCCTA
>JABWAJ010000045.1 GCA_013361075.1 Saprospiraceae bacterium
GCAAAGGTCTATGGCATAATTCTTCACTGTTTTTCCGGTGATGGCCCGGATGCCTTCCAGTATTGAATCGCTGGAATTGACTAAGTTATCAACCGAAACCACCTCAAATCCGTGGTCGATCAAATCCACAAGGGTATGGCTGCCAATATAGCCGCAACCGCCGGTAACCAGAATTTTACCTTTATACATATTGGTGAATGAATTGGAAAAACGGGCATAAAAATCAAGGCTCCAACGGCCCACGGTCAATATTACGGCTGCGCTTCTGAAATTTGCGAAAGCCGGATAACTTTAACGGTTTCAATTTTTTTATCGCTGACGACTTCGAAGATGAAGCGGTAGCCATCCAGTTCTATTTCGGCCCCTGGTTCGGGAATGCTTTCGGTGGTCATGACTAAATAACCGGACAGGGTATGGTATTCTCCTTCGGGAAAATCGAGTTTGTATTTTTCATTCAGGTAGTTGATTTCAAGCCGCCCGGAAAAACGAAAAATGCCATCTGACTCCTGCAATTCAATGTATTCTTCGTCATCATGTTCATCTTCAATTTCGCCAAAAATTTCTTCAAGAATGTCCTCCAGTGTAATGACTCCGGCCAATCCGCCGAATTCATCTACCACACAGGCAATGTTGTTGCGCTCCTTGATAAAATTATTCATCAAATCGGTAGCGCGCATGGCTTCCGGTACGTACGTAATGGACAGGATGAGGTTTTTGATGTTTTGAGGCTGCTTCAGTAATTGCTGGTGATGGACGTAACCGCATACATTGTCTACTTCATTTTCGGTAACTAAAATGCGCGACAACTTAGTCGTTTTGAATAACCGTTCCAGTTCTTCCACTTCAGCATTGATGTCAATACTTTCTACTTCTGTGCGCGGCACCATGCAGTCGCGTACTCTTATGTCGTTGAGGTTGAGTACTTTGCCAAACATTTCTTTGTCAATTTCTTCTTCCAGATCGGTACGGGTATCGTTGATGAAATGCTCCAGGTCGAGGCGGGTAAAGGCATTGTCTACATGTTCGGCAGGTGTTTTGAATGCTAAGCGGAGCACAATATCCGAGGTTTTGATCATAAACCAGGAAGGAACAGCCAGCAAGACTTGCATGCCGCGCATGGGCAAAGCAAGTTGATACAGGATATCATCTGCATACAGCCTGAAAATGGCTTTTGGCATAAATTCACCAAAAATGAGCAACAAAATGGAAATGATGAGCGTATTGAGCAGCAGCAACAAACCCTCGTTTTGAATTCCAAACTGATTGGCAAAAAGGTGATTCAACGGAAGGGCCATTAAAAAAGTAAATACCACGAGTACAATGTTATTGCCGACAAGCATCGTGCCAATAAAACTGGAAGGCTTGTCGTAAAACTTGGAGTAATAACGGCTACGACGGGTCCCTTTTTTCTTTTTTAGCTCTACTTTCAGCTTGTTGGCGGAAACGAAAGCAATCTCCGACCCTGAAAACAGGGCCGAAAGCAGTAAAAACAATAAGATGAGCAGGGTAAGCGTCATTCCAGTTCTTTGCTTAATTCATCTACTTTAATCTGACCTTCTACCGCCTTTATTTTTGCATCGCTAAAATCCTGGTTGGCTTCGAATCCGTGGCCTTTGATGATTTCATCAGGTCGCCGCAGCACCACAAATTTATTGGTAAAAACGCGTTGTTGTTTTTCATCCCAAATGAGCTCTTCTGTTTCCAGGCGTTCTCCTGCAACGCTTTGCCATACAACACTATCCCGTACAATAATCTGCCCTTTACCTTCCATACGGATGCCGTATTTTGCAGTCAGCTTGCTAGAAGGTTTTTGGTCGGGTCCGAAAAAATCAATCGTTACTCCTTCAACGAATTCCTGTTTGCGTTCCCGGAGGTCCAGGTGATACAGCACAACAGGACCTCCGGCAATAACGCGCAATTGGGCCGAATCACTGTAGAGAATGCTCACATCTTTGGCCAATTCTACATTGGCGTTCAGGCGCTCATCCAATACAATATCGGGCATATCTTCACTACAAGCATGCAGCAAACCAGCGAAACTTATCAATAAGAGTAATTGCTTCAAACGATTGATCATACTTTTTCGGCGACTCGGGCCATCGGTATATACAATTGTCCATCGAGGATGTTCCGTGAGATAACGATGCGTTGCACTTCGGAAGTACCTTCGTAGATCTGTGTGATTTTTGCGTCGCGCATCAGGCGCTCTACATGGTATTCCTTAACAAAACCATAGCCTCCATGGATTTGAACGGCCTCAACGGTATGCCGCATTGCAACATCTGACGCATACAGTTTGGCCATAGCGCTGGCAGTGCCAAAATCGGCACCTTCATCCTTCAGGTGGGCCGCCCGGTACACCATCAATTTAGCAGCCTCAATTTCAGTAGCCATATCTGCCAATTTAAACGCAATTGCCTGGTGCTGGCTTATGGGTTTTCCGAAAGCCTTGCGCTCTTTGGAGTAAGCGAGAGCCAGTTCATAAGCTCCTCCGGCGATACCCAGTGCTTGCGAGGCAATGCCAATGCGTCCGCCTTCGAGCGTTCTCATGGCGAACTTGAACCCAAAACCATCGGCTCCGATGCGATTTTCTTTTGGAACCCGCACGTCTGTATACATGATGGAATGGGTATCGGAAGAGCGGATGCCGAGTTTATCTTCTTTCCCGCCTATGGTTACCCCATCCCAATCCGTCTCCACAATCAGGGCGTTGATGCCACGGTGTCCGAGTTCGGGGTGGGTTTGAGCCATGACTAAATGTACTTTGGAAGTACCGCCATTGGTGATCCAGTTTTTGGTGCCATTGAGTAAATAATGGTCTCCCATATCCACTGCCGTTGTATGCTGACTCGTAGCGTCGCTCCCTGCTTCCGGCTCTGAAAGGCAGAAGGCACCAATCCATTCACCGGTTGTTAATTTGGTCAGGTATTTTTCCTTTTGTTCGGCAGTACCAAAAACATTTAATCCCCAGCAAACGAGAGAGTTATTAACAGACATGATGACGGAGCAGGAATTGTCTACTTTCGAGATTTCTTCCATAGCCAGTACATAAGAAATGGTATCCATGCCACCACCTCCATATTCCGGGGATGCCATCATGCCCAGAAAGCCCAGTTCGCCCATTTGACGAACTTGTTCTTTCGGATAAATCATGTCTCTGTCGCGCTCAATAACGCCTGGCTTGAGCTCTCTTTGGGCAAAATCGCGCGCCGCCGCCTGCACGGCCAATTGTTCTTCAGTGAGTTGAAAAATCATGTTGTGGTCATATTTTGGTTAGGCAAATTCAATTTACAACTGCACAAGCGCTTGCTCGAGGTCTTCAATAAGGTCTTCTACATCCTCAATTCCAACGCTGAGCCGGATGAGCGAATCCGTCAGGCCTACTTTCAGGCGTTCCTCCCGCGGGATGGAAGCATGCGTCATGGTAGCGGGGTGCCCGATCAGCGACTCCACACCGCCCAATGATTCAGCCAGCGTGAAAATCCGGGTATTGCTCAGCACGCGGATGGCATCTTCAAAGGTGTCTTTTTGAAGGTCGAATGACACCATGGCACCGAAGCCGCGCATCTGCTCTTTAGCCAGTTCGTGGTAGGGATTGTCTTTTAATCCCGGGTAGTAAACTTTGCTCACTTTGGGGTGCGCCTGCAGGAATTTGGCAACTTTTTTGGCATTTTTGCAAGCACGTTCTACCCGGATGTGCAGGGTTTTTATGCCGCGCAAGACCAGAAAACAATCGTGCGGACCGGGTACTGCCCCCATTGCATTTTGGAGAAAATGCAAATCCTGAGCTAATTTTTCATCTTTCACAATGATTGCTCCCAATACAACATCCGAGTGGCCGCCGAGGTATTTTGTTGCCGAATGTACGACGATATCTGCACCCAAATCTAATGGATTCTGCAAATAAGGGGATGCAAATGTATTGTCTACGCACGTCAGAATGCCATGCGCTTTCGCCATAGAACACACCTTTTTGATGTCGACGATGTTCAGCATTGGATTGGTTGGCGTTTCAATCCAGAAAAGCTTCGTTTTTGGAGAAATAAGTTTTTTCACTTTTTCCTGATCACCCAAATCCACAAAATGGGCTTTGACACCGAAGCGCTCGTACACGCGCACCATAAGGCGATAGGAACCGCCGTAAAGATCATTGGTGGAAATGATTTCGTCGCCTGGGTTCAGGGTTCGCAAAATGGCGTCCATAGCAGCCATTCCACTGGCAAAACAAATGGCGTCTATGCCATTTTCCAAAGCAGCAAGGTTTTTTTCCAGCACACTTCGGGTCGGGTTTTGTGTGCGCGCATACTCGTAGCCTTTGTGCTGGCCGGGGGCTTCCTGTGCGTATGTGGAGGTTTGGTAAATGGGAGTCATCACCGCGCCGGTGACAGGGTCCGGCTCGACGCCGGCATGAATGGCTTTGGTACCGAATTTCATTGAGTTGTGTTTTTTCAAAAAAGGGCTATGACAACAGTCAGCAACCCGATGGTCAAAGAAAGCGGCGTGAAAACTTTCGTATCGTATGCCGCAAAAATAGTAGAACGTATCTTTTTTGTAAAACCGACGTATTTAAAATCGCCAATGGCCCGCAGTAAAAATAACACCGAAATCAACCAGACGGATCTGTCTATCCAAAGATTATCCGTACGAAAAAAAGGCTCAAATGTTTTCAGGAAGACAACAAATGAAAAAGACAGGAAGATGAAAGCTACAAAAACTGTGGCCCAAATTCCGGCAGTAAACACAGGCTTATTCGTACCCTCAACCTGCGGAAATACCCGATCCGCCCATTTTTTACCGCCCAGCGCCCAGTAAAAATGGATGAGGCTGATGGCGAGGATGGCCATTGTGGCAAGGATACCCGAAAAGATGATCATACTAATGAAAGCATAAAATTATTTCTTCCGTGTCAATACTGTCCGTACTGCCCCGGCTACATCATTGACACTTAACCCGTATTTGTCCAGCAATTCCAGTGGTTTGCCGCTTTCGCCGAACGAATCGTTAACGGCCACAAACTCCATGGGAGCCGGGTATCGCCGGGCCAGCAATTGTGCAATGCTGTCGCCAAGCCCGCCATTGCGCTGGTGTTCTTCAGCAGTAACCACACAACGGGTTTTGCTGACAGAGTCCAACACAGCAGCTTCGTCAAGCGGCTTGATGGTGTGTATGTTGTAAATTTCACAACTTATCCCTTCCAGGGCGAGTGCTTTTGCGGCTTCAACAGCCTGCCATACCATGTGCCCGGTTGCGAAGATACTGACGTCGCTGCCGGAGGCCAGGAGTTGGGCTTTCCCGATTTCAAATTTTTGATTTTCAGCGGTAAAAACCGGCCAGTCGGGGCGGCCAAAGCGCAGGTAAACCGGCCCGTAATGCTCGGCAATGGCCATAGTAGCCGCTTTGGTTTGGTTGTAATCGCAGGGGACGACGACGGTAAAGCCCGGCAACATTCGCATCATGCCGATGTCTTCCAGAATCTGGTGGGTGGCACCGTCTTCGCCCAACGTCAGGCCGGCATGCGAAGCACAGACCTTGACATTTTTATGGGAATAAGCAATGGATTGCCGGATCTGGTCGTAGACCCTGCCCGTGGAAAAATTGGCAAAAGTACCCGTATAGGGGATTTTGCCAGCGGTGGCAAGGCCTGCAGCGATGCCCATCATATTGGCTTCCGCAATCCCAATCTGGAAAAAACGCTCCGGAAAGGCTTCAATGAAGGCTTCCATTTTCAGGGAGCCAATCAGGTCGGCGCACAGGGCAACCACTTCAGGTTTTTGTTTTCCAATTTGAAACAGACCCGCACCAAAACCGTCGCGGGTTGATTTTTTACCAGTGCTGATGAGTTGATCCAGCATGATTTATGTTTAGTTTAAGGCTTGATCGGTAGAGGTTTACTAAACTTTTAAAGTTTAGTAAACCTTTCGGGACCTTTCTGACCCAGATAATTTAAAAATCTCCAAGCGTCTCTTCCAATTGCGCCAAGGCGCGTTCGGTTTGTTCAGCATTTGTCGTTTTGCCATGCCAAACGTGGGTGCCGACCATAAAATCTACGCCGAAGCCCATTTCTGTTTTCATCAAAACCACAACAGGTTTGCCTTTGCCGGTATGGTTTTTGGCTTCAGCCAGGCCATTAAGCACGGCCTGCATGTCGTTGCCATTTTCAATTTGCAGCACTTCCCAGCCAAATGCCGCCCACTTTGCCGGCAAGTCGCCCAGAGACATCACTTTTGCTGTTGGCCCGTCAATCTGCTGGCCATTCCAGTCTACAACCGCGATGAGGTTGTCTACTTTGTGGTGAGCCGCAAACATCAGGGCTTCCCAAACCTGGCCCTCCTGCAATTCGCCATCTCCGGTGAGGGTATAAACCAAATGAGGATCATTGTCTAATTTTTTCGCGAGGGCAGCTCCTATGGAAACAGATAGCCCTTGCCCAAGTGAACCCGAAGCTACCCGGATTCCGGGGAGTCCTTCGTGTGTGGCCGGATGTCCCTGCAGGCGCGAGTTGAGTTTTCGGAAAGTTGCCAGTTCTGATACAGGGAAATAACCGCTCCGGGCGAGTACACTATACCAAACCGGAGAAATATGGCCATTGGAAAGAAAGAACATATCTTCTCCTGCGCCGTGTTTGTTGAAGGCCGGATTGTGTTTCAATACCTCGAAATAGAGGGCGGTAAAAAATTCTGTGCAGCCAAGAGAACCGCCTGGATGGCCGCTGGCGGCCTGAGAAGTTTGGCGAATGATGTCCCGCCTGACCTGAGACGCCATGCGGCGCAAATGTTGGATATCTGCCATGTTAACGTGAAATACGTGAGTGAAAGGGGGTTGCCATTTAAGGCGCAAAGGTAAAGAAAAAGGGCAATTCAAGCATTACCCGAATTGCCCTTTTCCCAAGGTGCTATATCAGCGCGTTGCCATTAGTTAACGGCATCGGCAAGTTTCTTACCTGGCTTGAATTTAGGCACATTTCTGGCAGCAATGTTAATCGCTTTACCTGTTTGAGGGTTGCGACCACTGCGAGCCTCGCGGCGAGAAACTGAAAAAGTACCAAAGCCTACCAGCGTAACGCTGTCATCAGCCTTCAGTGCTTCCGTGATGCTGTTGAGCACAGCGTTCAATGCATCTTCTGCCTGAGCTTTAGACATGTTCGCACCATCTGCGATTTTTGCAATCAAATCTCCTTTGTTCATTTCAAAGATTTTTGGTTAAAATAAATTTAACGCGGCAAATTTATACGGAAGGTTTTTGAAAACCAAGCTTCCTTCGTCAAAAAATGCCGCGGAGCCTGATTTTTCAAGCATTTGGTTCAATTTTAACGCTTCAAAGACCCGATAGTGGCATTCTTACGTTTCTCCTCAGTGAGGAATACCGGTTGACGGGGGATACACTTTCTTTCGACGTTGAAGTGTAACCAATCCGAAAAACTGAATTTATTAAGCATACTAAAACGACTTGTCCTATGAAAATAAGAAGTTCTGTCGCGTTTTTGTTATTGATCTGTCTGGGAATGTTTGGAATTGGCACTTCCTCCTGCAACCGAAAAAGCGGATGCCCTGCTTACGAAAATGCAACCGTCAAAGCCAACAGGAAAGGGGAATTGCCATCGAAAGGGGGCAAATCCGGGTTGTTTCCCAAAAAAATGAAAAGAAGAATGAAATAAGCATCAGAGGAGCCCGCCACTGTCCCACCGGAACGGGTTTCTTAAGCTGCTTTTGCTTCTCCCACACCTTCACCGATCAGGTTGAAGATGGTAATGGTTAAAAAAATACCCAGGCCGGGGAAAAGTGCTACCCACCAGGCTTGGGGATGGGAACGGGCGTTTTGAAGCGCGTTGCCCCAACTGGCACTTTCCGGCGGCAAGCCAATCCCCAGGAAAGAAAGGGAAGCCTCAATCAAAACCGTGTTGGCCATACCAAAAGCAACGGTTACTAAAATCGGCACCAGACCATTGGGCAGTGCATGACGAAACAAAATGCGCCATTCGCGCAGGCCCATAGCCCGTGCAGCTTCCACATATTCCAAATTTCGAATTTTCAGCAACTCGGCACGGATATAACGCGCTGTTCCTGTCCAGCGCAGCAACCCTATGATGGCCATGATGTAAAAGATGGAAGGCTTTTTAATGAGTGCAGCGGCAGAAAGCAGCAGCAATAAAGTAGGAATGGCATACAGGATTTCGATGGCCCTGTTGACCAGGGTGTCTGCCGGAATGGCAATCGTTGCTGAAAATTTGAAACGCCGGTCTATTTGTCCGGCAAGAAGATTTGCTGCCAGCAGGAAAGTAAGAAATATGGTCAGGCTTTTCAGCAATTCAGCAAACAAAGGACCTTCTGTAATGGCAAACGACCGCACCCCAAATCCATAAAATGCTCCGGCTGCAAGGGCAATCAGGTTCAAAGCCAACCGCGGGACGGAGGTGCGCAGCCGTTCGTCCCCGAAAAAACCAGCCAAACTACCCAGCAATAAACCAATCAGGGTTGCAATCCCCATAGAAATGATGCTGACCAGCATTGCGGTCCGGGTACCATGCACCATAATAGCTGCAATATCATGTCCAAGTTGATCCGTACCTAACCAATGCCGGAAGCGTGGGGAGCGGATACTTTGTTTTCCAAACGGGGAGACATAACCGTTTGGCGTGTCGGTCTGCTGGGCTGTATAAGTAATTGGCGGAAAAATTACTGTTTCATAGGTTTCCGTTTTCCAGTCGCGCTGGAAAAAAAACGGATCGCCTTTAGATAAACCAAGCCTGATGCCGTAATCTTTCAAAATTGGGAAATAGGATTGCCCCTCAATGCGACAATAAACGGGTTTATCATTGGCCAGAAAATCGGCGAATAGGGCTATAAAAAATAACAGATAAAGGATCCGCAAAGACCACAGCGCGGGCCGGTTTTGGGCAAAGCGCTGCCACCCCGGCGAAGAGCGTAAGCCTTGTTCGGGCAGGGTTTCTGACTGCTGCACCAGTCGTTTATTTTTGCGGTTAAAGATGCTCATGTCCTGTTCGTTGCGTTTTTTTTGTTTAGATCTACCCTTGGATCTGCGATGGCGTAGAGCAAATCTGCAACCAGAATTCCCAGCATGGTCATCAAAGATGCCAGCATCAGGATGGTATAAATCACCGGCCAGTCTTCACCCTGAATTGATTTTATCATCAATTGCCCCATTCCGGGTATGTTGAAGATGTATTCGATGATGACTGAACCGGCTAAGGCTGCCGGAAAAACGGAAGCAAACATGGTGATCAGCGGAAATAAAGCATTTCGGAAAGCATGTTTCCAAACTACTTGCGAATTAGATAAGCCTTTGGCGCGTGCAGTGCGGATATAATCCTGCTTCAGCTCGGTAATCATACTTGCGCGTACTTGTCTGGAAATGTAAGCCAATGAGCCATAAGTCAGGCAAAATACCGGCAAAACTATGCCCAGTAAATTGCTCAGGAAACGTTCCCAAAGGCTGGCATCACCAGTCAGGCTATAGGGGCCAAGCACCCGGAAAAAATTCATGCCGTATTCCGGGGACGTGAAAAAGATGATGAGTAAGGAGGCCATCCAGAATGCCGGCATTGAATCCAGCCCAAATAAAAGGATGGAAAGCATTCGCTCCATTTTACTTCCCTGATGTACGGCACTATAAACACCAATAGGGATGGACAACAGATAAGCCAGTAACAGGGACGTTATGCTAAGGGTTAAGGTCCAGCTGGTGGCTTCTTTGATTTTTGTTGAAACCGACCGGCCATCTTTTAACGACACGCCAAAATCGCCTTTTATAATGTTAGTCAGCCAGCTGTGGTATCGGTTTTCAGGAATGTACCAGTGAATGGTAGGGCAATAAAGTTTCCAGCGGCTTTGGTTTAAAGATATTTGCTGCCAGGATTTTCGGAGTGCGTCGAATTCCTGCCCCATGTACTCCTGCAAAGCAGGATTCTGGGATAAGGCCAGCCCTATACTGTCGAACATAGCCTGAATAGAAGGGATTTGATAGGTTTGTGACAATTGCCTGATGGCGGTCATGGCCATATTGAAGTGGTCTTTTGTGGCAGTATCTTTCCTTATGGTTTGGAGTTGGTTGATAAAAACCCTTTGTTGTTGAAAAAAATTGGAAATCTCGGGCCAGTTGCCAAATTGGGCAATGAGTGCTGCTGCTGTTTTTCGTTGCCGGGCGGGCATGATTTTGTAAAGGGTATCGGGGTAGGCTACTGAAGTAAGTGTAAAGTAAAAGGTGGGTTTATCTAATCCCAGGGATTTTGCTTTGCGCTGATACTCAACAAGGTATGCCGATGGGCTAACGCCCGAATTTTCCAATTCCGCTTCTATCAGATCGCCGGGGGTACACTGATTTAAACCGAATGCAATGAAGGAAATGACCAGCAGCATCGGAACAAACAACAACAACCGCTTCAGTATATAACGCAACATAGGCAATACAGATCGGATAGAAAATACAACGAAAGCATAAAAGTATCGGTAATTTTTGGGTAGCGCACACCTGACAGGCAAAGTTTTTTCGGATGACGAACATTCCGGACGCGCTGCTTATCTTTGCCAGCGGTTAGATTTGTTACGCCTCTCCTTTTTTGAGCAGGCATTCTAAAAAATAATTCCAGCATGCTGCGACCCTTGGCTAAAGCTATTTCCATTCTTTTTCATCCGTTGCTCATGCCTACGTACATGTTGGCGTTGCTGTTGCTGATTAATCCTTTTATTTTTGGTGTAAACAGCATTATGGATGATGCAGGGAAACTTAACTTATTGCGCATCTTTCTTTACACTTTTTTTATTCCGGTTTTTGCTGTTGTTATGCTTCGACCTCTGGGCTTTATTCGTTCACTGGAAATGGAAGACAGAAACGAACGCACCGGACCATACATCATTACCGCTATTTTTTACCTCTGGGCATATATGAACATGAAAAACAGCACCGTGTTCCCTCCAGCCTATGCCTGCTTCATGCTGGGGGCGGTTATTGCTCTTTTTATGACCTTTTTCATTAATATTTTTACAAAAATCAGTGCTCATGCCGTGGGCATGGGAGGATTGCTGGCGATGGTCATCATTACCATGCTGCGGTTCAGTCACGATGTTTTTACCATCCAAAGCAGCCTCCTTGGAACAATCAGCTTTAACATGAATGCTGTATTGATAATGGTCATTCTGTTGTGCGGAATCGTGGGCACTTCAAGGCTTTTGCTTAACGCTCACGAACCCCGTGATCTTTATGGCGGATTTATGGTTGGATTCATTGCACAGTTTCTGGCGCTTCGATTTTCTATTTAAACAGGATTGAAACAACATGGGTAAAGACAAAAAAGCAGTCGTGGTTGGCGCAGGCCTGGTTGGCGCACTATGGGCCGTATTTCTTGCCAAGCGCGGGTATGATGTTTCGGTATTTGAACAACGCAGTGATATGCGCAGAGCCGGATATGCAGGAGGGCGTTCCATTAACCTTGCAATGAGTGATCGGGGGTGGAAAGCTGTGGAGCAAGCCGGGATCAAAGAAAAACTCACCCAGGTTGCGATTCCCATGTACGGGCGCATGATGCACAGTACCAGCGGAGAACTGGCTTTTCAGCCGTATGGCAAAGATAATCAGGCCATTTATTCAGTTTCCAGAGGAGGGCTTAACCTGGAACTGTTGAACATTGCAGCTGAGTTTCCGAACGTAAAATTTTTTTTCGATCATAAATGCCGGCGCTTTGAACCTTCAGAACAGGCCATCTGGTTTGAAGGCCCCGACGACTCTCTGAAAAAAGTAGAGGCACCCTTGATTTTTGGAGTTGACGGGGCATTTTCCGCCATAAGAAACAGCCTCCAGCGCTTGCCCCGATTCAATTATTCCCAAAGCTACCTGGATTACGGATACAAAGAATTAGCCATTCCGGCTAACGAAGACGGCAGCCACCGGTTGGAAAAAAATGCACTCCACATTTGGCCCCGCGGCCAATTCATGCTGATCGGATTGCCAAATGTTGATGGTAGCTTTACCTGCACCCTGTTTTTACCCTTCGAAGGCAGCGAAGCGGCATTCGACCGGCTGGATTCCGACCAAACAGTATTGGCCTTTTTTCAGAAATACTTCCCCGATACAATTCCTCTGATGCCTTCGTTGCTGGATGATTTTCGTCAAAACCCGGCATCCGCTTTGGTAACGGTGCGGTGTAATCCCTGGCATTATGAAGACAAGGTTTTGCTGTTGGGGGATGCTGCACATGCCATTGTACCTTTTTTTGGACAGGGAATGAATGCAGGGTTCGAAGATTGTACCCTTCTGGATGAAATGATTGATACCTTTGATGAGGATTGGGGGCGCATTGCTGCTGCTTTTAGTGCAAGCCGGATTGAGGATGGAAATGCAATTGCAGAACTTGCCCTGCGCAATTTCATTGAAATGCGGGACCTGGTGGCTGACCCAAAATTTTTATTGCGACAAAAGATCGCAGCCAGGCTGCATGAAAAACACAGCGACTTTCTGCCGCTCTACTCAATGGTCACATTCAGCAATATCCCTTACAGCAAGGCTTTGCAGGCTGCAGATGAGCAAAACGTGCTGTTTAACCGGATTCTTGCCTTGCCGGATATTGAACAAAATTGGGAAAGTAACGATCAAATTGATGTCATTTTCCAGGATTGGAAACAAATGCACAAGGGGGTATGATGAGGGAGTGCCTGTTGCGCATCTCTAATCTGGCAGTACCGCAATGCATTTCAACTCAATGGCAATTGGTGTCGGCAACGAATCAATACCTACTGTGGTCCGGCAAGGTTGGTTTCCCTGAAAATACTCCCCGTAAATCCGGTTGTAAGTATGAAAATCGCGCTGCATATCGGTCAGAAACACCGTAACATCCACCAAATTTTCCCAGGTTGCCCCGCTTGCTTCCAGAACAAGGCGCACATTCCTGAAAACGGAATGGCATTGTGCCTCAAAATCAAAAGTTGTAAAATTTCCGGCAGCACTGCGCTCTAATCCCGGGATGCCGTCGGTTTCAGGATCACGCGGACCAATGCCCGAAAGGAACAGTAAATTACCTGCTCTCCGGGCATGTGGGTAAGCGCCTACCGGTTTGGGCGCTTTGGATGCATCAATACGATCAGACGAAGACATAGCATGATTAGTTTTTGTCAGGACAATAGTACCACTATTTTGTGTCAGCTTTAATACCTATTTTTGCCCGGAAAGATGTCATCCGGAGGTTTTATGTTTTTTAGATTCACCTTGCGGAAAAAACAGCTTAAGTCCTGAACATGGCCAAAGCAAAAAAAGGGCAATTGTCGCTCAAACTGGGCATTAATGACGAACGCATCCCCAAGCTTTTTGGGGTGTTGTGTCTTTTCTTTGCCCTGTATCTGTTCATTGCATTTACCTCTTATCTGTTTACCTGGCGCATCGACCAGGATTCCGTGCTGCGCATTTCCTGGGGCCTTTTGCTGGAAACCAATATGGAAATGGCCAACTGGCTCGGCCGCCTTGGCGCTATCGTATCCAATATGTTTTTTTATTGGGGCTTTGGATTGCCTTCTTACATTTTCATTTATCTGCTTGTGCAGTTCGGGCTTTATCTGATCCGGCGTAAGCCTCTCATTCAATTCGTGCCTACCTTGAACCGCATGATCATCTTCCTGCTCGCATCGGCTATGTTCCTCGAGTTTGTAGCTGGCGATGCAGGATTTCCCTGGGGCGGGGCTTTTGGAGAAGGCCTGAGCGATTGGCTGCGCAGTTTTGTTGGTGCTTTGGGGCTGATTGTATTGCTGGTTTTTATTCTGGCCGGCATGTTTGTCTGGACCTTTAATCCGAATTTCAATAACCTTACTGCCCGCGAAGCTTTTGATGAAGCCTGGGAATACCTCTCCGCCCGAATGGCTGGCCGGCTTTATTTGCAGCGCCGCAGCCGGGAAAACCCAACGGTATCGGGAACGCTCCAGGAAGGGGATTCCGCCGGGGAAACAGCAACACCCCAAATCAATCCTCCTTCAACGACAACCGGCGGACTTCGCCCAAGCAACCGCACTCAGCAGGGAGTGGAGCCCAATCAACTTGCCCTTAACCTCGAAGGCCAGCCGGTGAAGCCGAGGCCTTTGCAGGCTGGTGAAGCCGAACTGGAAATTCAGCCTCCGGTGGTAACAGCACCTGCGGAAGATGTACCGGGCCCTGCTGTTTCTATTTCCAGAAACGCCGTAGGTCTTTCAGAATCGCAGGCAGAAAATCTGGACCACAGCGAACCGTACGACCCTACCCTCGAGTTGTCCTCTTATGAACACCCTGTAACCTCCTTGCTGGAAGATTATTCAGATCAGAAATTTGAAGTAGACCGCGCCGAGCTGGAAGCCAACAAAGACCAGATTATTGAAACCCTGCTTCACTACAAAATCGAAATCGTCAAGATTCGGGCCACCATCGGACCGACTGTGACCCTTTACGAAATCGTGCCAGCTCCGGGAGTGCGCATTTCCCGCATTAAAAACCTGGAGGATGATATTGCCCTAAGCCTTTCTGCTCTTGGCATTCGCATCATTGCTCCAATTCCCGGCAAGGGAACTATCGGGATAGAAGTGCCCAACAAAAACAAGCAGGTCGTTTCGATGAAGGAGGTGCTGGTCTCGGATAAATTCAAGCGGGCGAAAATGGACTTGCCGATCGCCCTGGGAAAAACCATCTCGAACGAAGTTTTTGTAGTCGACCTGGCGAAAATGCCCCACCTGCTGGTTGCAGGGGCTACCGGACAGGGTAAATCCGTAGGCATCAACTCCATCCTGATTTCATTGCTGTATAAAAAACACCCTTCTCAGGTTAAAGTGGTGCTCATTGATCCCAAAAAGGTAGAATTGTTCCCTTACAGCAAATTGGAAAACCACTTTTTAGCCTTTTTGCCGGGCCAGGAAGAACCCATTACTACCGAAACCAATAAGGTAATCCACACCCTGAACTCGCTTTGTATTGAAATGGATACCCGCTACGACCTGTTGAAAAAGGCAGGTACGCGGAATATTCGGGAATACAATGAAAAATTTGTGCAGCGCCAGTTGAGCCCGCTCAAAGGCCATAAGTTCATGCCATTTATTGTGCTCGTCATTGATGAATTTGCGGACCTCATTATGACAGCGGGCAAAGAAGTCGAATTGCCAATTGGCCGATTGGCTCAATTATCACGGGCAGTAGGCATTCACTTGATCATTGCCACACAGCGCCCCTCCGTAAACATCATCACAGGGGTTATTAAAGCCAACTTCCCGGCAAGGATAGCCTATAAAGTGACTGCAAAAGTAGACTCCCGCACCATCCTCGACGGTGGCGGTGCCGACCAGCTCATTGGGCGGGGCGATATGCTGTTAAGTGTTGGCGGAGAAATGGTGCGCCTTCAGGGGGCTTTTGTAGATACTCCTGAAGTAGAGCGCGTGGTTGACTTTATTGCCAAGCAACCCGGATACCCTGAACCTTATTTGCTCCCTGAATTCATTGGCGACGACGACGAACGGGGCGTATCCGTTATTTCCTATGCCGACCTCGACGATATGTTTGAAGACGCCGCCCGGCTCATCGTACAAAATCAACATGGCTCTACCTCCCTCATCCAACGCCGCCTGAAACTGGGCTACAACCGGGCTGGCCGCATTATGGACCAGTTGGAAGCCATGGGAATCGTTGGCCCTAACGAAGGCAGTAAACCCCGGGAAGTGCTTGTTTATGATGAAATGGAACTGGAGCGGTATCTCGAGGATTTGAAGAAAAAGAAGGGGCCTCTGTAGTGAATTTGAGTAGACGGAAGCCCATTCAACCACGGAATAACCCAATGCGTTAAAACTTTAATACGTGTTGCCCGTAAAGGTTGCCTTTTAAAATATAACTCAGCCTGTAATGCCCGGGGTGCAAGTCTGTAAGATCAAGTTGCTGTTCAATTCCTTCCCAGTTGCGGAGTGTTCGTCCAAAACAATCAGATAGCCATAACGCTTCAATAGGGCTGCCGCTGTGGTTTTCTATGCGAAGGAAATCCCGCACCGGATTTGGGTATACTTTAATTGGTTTGCCAATCAAGAAATCTTCCACCGCATTGATATTGCCCAGACAATTGCTGCCTGGCGCTTCCCGAATGAGCAGCGTTCCGTTGTGGGCCGACCAATATTCCCAACTCCCGCCGGTTTGTGTTTCCCAATCGTTCAGATCGAATGTGTGATTGCCTGCTGCTGTGCCCGGAATTTTGCAAACCCAGACGGCTGTGCTGTCAATGCTCCAGGTTAGGGGCTGGTTGGGCTGCAACACTTCCGGCAAAAACGTATCCCGGCAAGACGATTGCAGAAAAAAAGCATGGTCATTGGCTGCATCGCCAAAAACATGAGCTATGCCTTGTTCATCTATGCCAACAGCAACGGTTTCATTGCAGGCAATGCCGTACATACGCTGGCCTGAGGCATTGGCGATGCGGGCCATAAATGCGACATGCCTGCCCTTTCGGGAACGCTGCTCGTAGTGCGTATCTGTAATGACGTTTGCCAATAACGGGTTTATGATGAAATCGCCATGGCCAAGAATATTCATAGAAGGATGGTAAGGGTTGGCTAAGGCCTGGGGCGACATGATGCCCGAACCTGAAGGCGTATAATATGCTTCGCTTAAGACCGCCATGCCGGCACTGGTTCCCCCAACGACGGCGTGTTTTTCGTTGATCAGGTAATTGATGGCATCTTCTACCGGGGTGTCTTTCCAGTACAAATAATAGTCGTATTGATCGCCCCCGGCAAGAAACAACGCTTTCGCGTTCCGGATTTGCTGGATCACATAAGCATCCTGAGCTGCGGTTGCACCATCAAAGCGTATGGTTTGGACGGAGTTGACAGTTTCTCCCAATTCACTGTATAAATAATCATTATATCCATTAGAACCACTAGCCCGTATGATGACAACATCTCCCCCGCTTGCCCGATGCAGCATCCAACGCATGGCATCGTCATTGTCCGTACCCCCGCCAGCCAGCAACACACCTTGCTGAGGCGTTGTAACGACATCCGATGTATCGCCATTGAACCAGGACGTGTAGGATTGTGCGCGGGTTCCCACTGGCAACAGGCAAACCCAGAGACTACAAGCCAGAAACTGAAGGTATCTCATTGTCGTCATAGAAGAATTTATTTTTTGCAAGTTAAAGCTATCTTCT